>JAJFJO010000191.1 GCA_021774015.1 Gammaproteobacteria bacterium | reverse complement strand
GAGTGGCCCAAAGGAGTTGATAATTTCTTACGATATTATCAATTAACTTTAAACTACGAAGATGTATTTCGCCAAACAAATTACAACCCCATGCGTATTACATCTTTTAAACCCACCGATGAAAAAGCATTAACTGACCCTGGAAGAATCGGGTATGAAGTAGCAAATTATATCGGCTTGCAAGAAATACCTATAACCGCCATTCAAAAGCCCATCAAAGATTACTTGGCTGATTATAGGCATACAGGCAGTAACCCCAATGGGTTGTATCAACCTATATTAGATAGCATCGATTTGGACCAAGCAAGCTTAACCATTATGGAAACTGGAAATAATGGAGCACCTCTGAACGCAAAAGAATTGAAAGCATATTTAGAGCAAAAAATTGTATACGCCAATGGTGGCTCCACCCTACCCTTTGATTTCCGAGAAAATGTAGAAATTATCTTTGATCACCCTAGACGCGGCCCCTCGGTTATGCGAGAGGCATGGTCGTATCGAGCAATAGAGGGCCTAGCGATGATAATAAGTTTGTCTGCTCAACCTGTATTGATGCACTTATCGCAGTTGACTACTGGGACTGAGGAATCATCACCAAGTCAAAGCAACCAACCAAATTTCACTTTGCAAGCAATGGGCTCTAACTTACTGCTAATGCTAAGCTTACTAATGCTAGTATCCAAAGTGTGGGTTGCTTTAAGAAACAATCAAGGGAGCGTTAAAGAACAGCAACAAAGCACTCATAGTCAAGGTAACCCCCACTTTTTTGAGATAAATGATACTTGCGCTGTCACTGAGGCAAGTGCCGGTAGCCAACAGGCTAAAAAATTAAGTTTGTGATGTGTTTGATTAGGGTCGAACCATTAACTAGCATTTACGATGCCCCATGTTTCTCCTTGGAGCTATAATATATTCGCGTACTTTTAACTAATCCATAAAAACTAATCAGCAACCAAGCAATTTCAATAACACCTGAAGCAAGGTTCCAGGTATAGCACAGTGAAACTAAAATCAATAAAGAACCCATGAGGTTAAGAAATGAGAATCGGACACTTGCTCCAGACATTCGACCCACTTGCAACATGAAATAAGCAAACAAAACCAGTACCACACCAACCATACCAATTTCATTAAAATAATGTGCAAAAAACTCCGTCATCATCAATTCCTTTTCTTCTTAAGCTTTACGGTAAGATATTTATTCGACACTAAATTCAACGTCATAACCACCAAATTTCCTAATATTCATCACACCACCATCCAGTAAAATATACTGGCCTTTAATACCTTGCAGCACCCCCTCAACCACAGGAGTCTTATCCAAGGAATGACTCTTAATTTTTTCTGGGTACTGCATCACAGGATATTCAATGTCGACGATATCATTTGAATCAACTGGCTGAATTTCATTATTGCTATACCGCGCTATAACAGCAGCAATATCATTCTCAGCCTTTTTTAACAAACGCTTCCTTTCCGCCAATAAATCTATTGGCTCAGCATCTTGCTTTAACATGGCACGCCAATTCGTTTTATCCGCAACATATTGCTTCATCGCCACTTCAACAAGCCCCGATTGATAGCGATTACTTGCGGTAAAAATAGGCAGTGCTTGACGTGCACCTTGATCGATCCAACGCGAAGGCACATGGTTGTGGCGTGTAATCCCCACTTTTAATGCGGATGAATTCGCCAAATAGATAACATGTTGTTGATGACATTGTTGATGCGCCCAGTCATCTTCAGGGCAACCTTCTTTTTCCACGTGACAGCGTTCAGGATGGATGACACACATATCACACTCTTGTAAACGCCGACAACACGGAAAACAAAAACCTTGCTGAAAACTTTTATTGGTTTTACGACCACATTGAACACAAAAAATATTACCGCTAAAATGAATCGATATTTTTTTATTGAGCGCATCATTTAACAAAAATTCATCATCACCTAAGCGTATAAAATAGCGAACAGGGCTAGCATGCTCGACTCGCATTTTCTGTAAAATACCCTTCACAATGTTATTCCTTTTCAATGCTTTTTTTCGACGGATGAATCACATACTCTTCGACTACTTTGCCGCCAATAAAGTGTTCTTGAATAATACGCTCCAATACGCTCGGGCTGCAGCTGCGATACCAAACACCTTGCGGATAAACGACAGCAATAGGGCCCTGTTTGCATACTCGCAAGCAGTTTGCGCGTGTGCGCTGCACATGTTTTAAATCTAATTCTTTCAAACGTTGCTTCAGGTATTCCCAGGATTCTGCGCCTTCTTCATGCTGACAACATTTTGCTTTGTCTGGGTAAGAGCATAAGAAAATATGGTATTGAAGGTTATCAAGATCGAGCTTGCTTAGCTTTTTTTCTAGCTTGCAACACTCTTCTTCCGTTAACTCACTCATTTCGAAAAATCCAGCATACGTTGTAAGGGAATTTTAGCTTGTTGAATAATCGCTTCATCGATTAAGATCTCATTGCTACCCGTCTCTAAACTGGACTGCAAACGCTCTACACTATTCATCGCCATCCATGGACAATGCGCACAACTGCGACAAGTCGCTCCCTGTCCTGCGGTCGGCGCCTCAATGAAAGTTTTATCGGGGGATGCTTGTTGCATCTTATAAAAAATACCGCGGTCAGTCGCAACAATAAATGTATCGTTCGATAATTCTTGGCTCGCTTTCAATAATTGCGAGGTAGAGCCCACCACATCTGCCACACTAATTACAGACGCTGGTGATTCCGGATGCACCAAAACTGCTGCACCAGGGTGTTGTTGCAATAGTGTTTGAATACCGTGCGCTTTAAATTCTTCATGCACAATACAACTGCCCTGCCATAACAGCATATCTGCATCCGTTTTCTCCTGAATATAATGCCCAAGAAAACGATCCGGCGCCCAGAGAATTTTATGTCCCTGCGCATCCAAGTGGTTAACAATATCTAAAGCATTAGACGACGTCACCACCCAATCAGCACGTGCTTTTACCGCTGCTGACGTATTAGCATATACAACAACAGTACGATCAGGGTGTTGATCACAAAACTCTGTGAACGCTTTAACTGGGCAGCCTAAATCCAAAGAGCAGGTTGCTTCAAGTGTCGGCATTAATACTCTTTTATTTGGGCTTAAGATCTTTGCACTCTCACCCATAAAACGCACACCAGCGACAATCAGCGTATCGGCTTTTGAACGGTAGCCAAAATCCGCCATTGCCAAAGAGTCACCAATAAAACCATGATTTTTTTCCGCTAAACGTTGAATATCAGGATCCGTGTAATAATGTGCAATGATAGTCGCATTGTATTTTTTTAATAGCTGTGTGATATGGGCAAACGCATCAGCGCGTTGCTCGTCAGTTAATGCTATAGGTGCTACCGTTTCAGGAACGAAGAACTCCGGCGGCTGTAGTACGCTGCTATCTCGACTCATGGTAATGATTCACACTCTCGATTGTTCAGGTGGGGTGATGCTCTCGCCAAGTCTCATAACCACCGATTAAACTATAGACTTCCGTGAAACCCTGATCCACAAGATGCTGAGCAACTGATTGACTACTAATGCCATGGTAGCAATACACCACAATCGGCTGCGTTTTATCTGCCTCAGCACAAAAATCCTGTAAAGCGGCAACGGAAAGATGAATCGCATTATGAATATGCCCTTCATCATAACTTTCCTTATCTCGCACATCAGCAACGATAACTTCTTTCTCACTTAAAAGGTTATCAATTTCGGTATAAGAAACCTGCTTGTACATAATATTCTCCGTGTTAGCCGGTACAGTTAGTTGAAGATTACCACTTGTCTCGCGCACTGCCAAGTAATACGTGTCACTAAAATCAGCCTAAACACGCTCAACAGGCTGGTGCTCAAACACATAATCCAACCACAGGTTGGTTAGCGTTTCTTGAGCTTCATTTTGAGCAAGGCGCTCATCCAAATTATCAATATCGACGATTTCCATGGGTTGATTTTGCCAGGAGCACGCATACACCGCTTTAGTCCGTTCACCTGTTATTGGGTCCACTTGCCACTGTAAGCACTGCGCGCACACACCTTTCAACATACACTGCATGGGCCCATGAACACTAGCGATGAACTTAACTTCATCGGAAAAATACCCTTTCAATAGGCCTGAACGGGCTTTTTGTAGGTTTCTCAATAAATAACTATGACCAATTACCGTCACACAGGATACGTTTGGCAGTGCTAGCCCACATTCTTCCAAGTATGGAGCCTGCTCACGTAACGCCACGATCAACTCATTATCCGTCACGCGATCCTGTTCTCGATTTGGCTGCACCCACTGCGTCTGCCCCTCCGGCGTCACCCATATAATCACATCAGTCACCGATTCAAGCTCGGCCTGGCAAAACAGCTCATTCACCGCTTCAATAGGAGCAATATAAATGACCTTATGCCCTGCTTTATGCAACTCTCGACCATGCGATAGAAGATGTATTGCACACAATGGCCCGCCAACAAATAAAAATGTCTCACCCGGTTTAGAAGGAATCATGCTTTTCGCACCCGTAGGCCCCATTACCGCAACACGCTCTCCAGGTTGCAACGTCGCTACAAGACGCGAACTGGCACCACGCTCCAACACAAACAAACGCAGATGGT
>JAJFJO010000020.1 GCA_021774015.1 Gammaproteobacteria bacterium | reverse complement strand
GAACTCCTCATTTTCATAAACAGGAGGCGCTGTTACATTACGCTCAACCACTTTTGTTTTGTCTCTTTTAATAGTTTCTATTTTATTAGCCACAGTCTTTATTACCCTCTTTTTTACTTTAGTTGTTGCTTTGGTTGTTTTTTTGATCACCGCAGCTTTTTTAATTGGTTTCCCCGAACTTTTTGTTTTTACGTTTGTCTTTTTTGTCACCTTGGACTTCGCAGTGACCTTCTTAGCTTTAGCGCTAGATTTAACCTTGGTCTTCTGCGTCTTTGCCTTAATCTTGGTTTTAGCTTTCACTTTAGCCTTAACCTTCGCTTTGACTTTAGCCTTGGCCTTCACCTTCGCTTTGACTTTAGCCTTAGCTTTCACTTTAACCTTAGCTTTCGCCTTGGCTTTAATCTTTACTCTTGACTTAGGCTTAGCGCTTAAAGCACGTTTTTTAGCCACTTCAGCCTTAACTGTTTTTTTAGTCTTCACCGTCTTGCTAGCTTTAGTCGCTTTTTTTGCAGACTTTTTTGCTTTTTTCTGTGCCATAGTTACAACTCCTTAGCGCCCAAACGGACAAACAAAGCATATCCTTAACTTTGCCTACCTAATTCGTACTGCCGCACCTCAATGATAAGACGGCAAACACCTCATTTTATACAAACTTAGCCAAAGTGCAAAGTTCGCATTGCAAATTCTTACCTCAACCATTCCCCGCTAAACACAAATTCAGCAGGACCCGTCATCATTACAGGCTCACTTTCACCCGGCCAAGCAATAAGCAACTGGCCACCCGGTTGTTGAATATAGACCATTTCATCCAACAAACCTCTAAATCTACCCGCCACCATAGCCGCACAAGCCCCACTACCGCATGCTTGAGTCAAACCCGCACCTCGCTCATATACCTGTAGCTCAATATGTGTGGGATCAATAATACGCATAAATCCAACGTTGACGCCTTTAGGAAATTGATCGAGAGAGCCAATATATTCTCCCAAGCGCTCAACATCTACGGCTGAAAAATCATCGACAGCAATCACAGCATGTGGATTTCCCAATGACAACGCAACAAACTCAATCGAAATACCATCAATATCTAGCTGATAAGTGCCTGCTTGTTCTTGAGTAAAAGGCAAATCTGTTGGAACAAAAGATGGGACACCCATATTCACACACACCTGATGACCCGCCTGTACCTGCAGCGCAATCTCCGTTGTGTTTGTCCCCAACACCAATTCTGTCTTTGTGCTTAAGCCCATCTCCTTTATAAAGCGTCCGACACAGCGCGCTCCATTACCACACTGACCCACTTCAGAACCATCCGCATTATAAATACGATAATGAAAATCTGTGTTTGGCTTTTCACTTTGACTAATCACCAACATTTGATCAAACCCAACCCCACAGCGGCGATCTGCCATGCGCTCAATCTCATTTGCGTTCAAACTAATCTCTGTTTGCGTCGCATCAACCACCACAAAATCATTGCCTAAACCTTGCATCTTTGTAAATTTCATTGTGAGCCTCTAATTGACAGATCTTATATAGTATAGACCAAAGCAATGGTAGTCGTAGTATCTGTATTAAGCGTATTTTTACTATTAGGTGGGATTTTTGAGTAATTATCCACTATGAAGTTAATTTGCACTGCCAAATGGTCGATAATTCTATTGCTAAATGCGCTTACAGCATACAAATAATTGTAGGTGTCGCCAATATCATAGCGCACACTCTGGGTAAACTGTGCTGACTTGGTAATGTTCCAAATGATCTTTGCTGTTGAGCTAAGAACCACTTGATCTGTCACCACCCCAGTGCTCGTAATCTTATTACGGCGATAACCCGGGCCTGCTTGTAAACTGAAAAGCACTTTTTTGGTATTAATAATATCCTTACCAAAACCACCCATCCCTATAAATTGGTAATCAAAAGGGCTGAATTTATCAACAGTTCCATTGGCGTTTAAGAAAACAAAAACCGATCGCTTCTTATTAAACGCATAATTTAATTGGTTTTGCGCATAGTACTTTTCTTTATTAACAATATTATCACTGCTACCAAATTGAGCGGTAAACTCTGCTTCATTTTGCCAACGACCCTTTAGAAAGAAAATATTAAAACCCGCATTACCGTTAACTTCCCGCGTATTACCTGTGTTAATCGTAAAACCGAGAGAGGCGCTACTCCCTTTCCAGATACTTGGAGATACCAGTGGTTTGGGCTCTGTTTTTTTACACGTCTTGCTACAACACTTATGGGACAACTCACCCACTTCCCCATCGGTTTTTTTGGTCAATTTATCGCCGACCACCTCATCGGATGCTTGTGCTGTAACGACAGATATCAATACAGCTAAAGTTAATAGAACTCGCCTCCTTTTTAGCCTAACCATGTAAACCACCTTATTGATTTTATCCAGTTGAAGTTTGGGGTAGCATTATATCCGTCCTTGCTAAAAAATCAAAACCTATAGAGGCTTATAAAAATCTATTTGGGTATGTGCGTTTTATGCGTCGATTTCACGGTGAGACCGGGTGGTGGGTGCCCCGGCAAATACAGAGGACCTGTTTGACCACAGCCATAAAGAAAGGCCGATAGGGCAACGATCAATACCAGTTTTATTCTTACCATCATTTCTCTATAATCCTATATTCTCCACAGAGCTCACAAATAATAAGGCCAAACCATGTCTACAATCAATTCTCTAGAAACTGTCATCATCGAACCAAAATCAACAGCAACTCGCAGCATTATTTGGATGCATGGCCTCGGAGCAGATGGCCACGACTTTGCACCCATTGCCCCACAATTACAACAGTCCGGTGCACAGAATACTCGTTTTATTTTTCCACATGCCCCAATGCGCCCCGTCACCATCAACAGCGGCATGGTCATGCGCGCATGGTTTGATATGTATAGCCTAACCAGCCTAGAGAAACAAGACGAGGCCGGCATTAGAGAAGCACAAAATATGATCAACGCGCTAATAGAACAAGAAATTGATAAAGGCATCCCAAGCGCCCAGATTCTTCTTGCTGGCTTTTCACAAGGTGGGGCTATGGCTTTATATACCGCACTCAGCACTGAACATAAATTAGCTGGCGTGTTGGGGCTGTCCTGCTATTTGCCACTGCATTTCAATATCAATCAAACTACATTTGCCACCAACAAAGATATTCCTATTTTTTTAGCGCACGGCACTTATGATGATGTCTTGCCCGTTTTTGCTGGGCAATTATCTCGCGATTATCTGCAACAACAACATTACAACGTTGAGTGGCACGATTATCCGATGGCACATGAAGTATGTCAGGAAGAACTAGTCGATATTAATGCGTGGTTACAAAATCTATCAGTGCCAACCCAGCATAGTTGAAGATTTTTTTATTTTTTATCAATCAACTACCACACCAAACTATCCGTATCCGGCACGCATAGTTCAACCTAGAAACGCAATTGATCGCGTTTTCTAGGATTCTAAGTTTTTTGTTTTAATCCACGAGTCTATGTCGGCAGTGACGGCTTGATTAATGCCGGCCTCTTCTGCAAATTGAGGCCAGCGCTCAATCGCATTAAGCACATCATCAATGATTGCCTGATACCCCACGATACCAAATTCTTCCGCAACCCAAATAAAATCTTGTTTCGAAATATTGTCGCGTTTACCCTGCAAACTCATCTGATGCTTATTAGTCCACAAATCTTTGGGGTTATGCGCATAAGTCACATCATATGCAGGTGTTAAATACCACTTTCCATCGGGCCGCATTAAAAATGAAATGTTTTTTGTATGGTCATCTAAGTTTTTAGCAACAACATTAAAAACCATTCGGCGATACTGCTCAGCCAATTCAACTTTAGTTAAATTTAATTTTTGCATTACAACAAAGGCTTGCTCATAGGCATATTCTCCCGCCCTATTAAAATCGTAATGCGCAATGCCACACAATGACTGCATATGTAGCTTGCTATTATTAACTCGATCAAACCGCTTTGTCATAAAATGCGCCCGCCTATTTTCTTCTAATAAGCGGCATTCCATCGTCTTAATGCCAGCTGCTTTTGCCATGAGATAATAGGCATATTCAATACGCCCATAACCTCTTGGTTCACCCAACTCTAAATCCGTCACCCCATCAAATTTTATAATCCAATAATCATAACTTTTCGGTATACCAGCTTGGCCTGATATCACATGTCCATCATCATTTATACCAATAACTGCTTTAGAACGCGCACCCCCTGCAGAAGTTCCAACACGAATAATATCCACAATTGCATCTGAGTTTTCTTTTTCTACATTACTAAACTTAACATCAAGCGCGCTACGGGTGCTTAAAATATCTTGCGCCAATACAACAAGCTCTGAGATTTCAACAGGTACGGAAGAACCAACATTCTTCATGATAAGAGGCGAAAACTCCAAAGCACCCATCGCTCTTTTACCAGCATAACAGAGTCTTTCTACAGGACTAAAACTAGCTACATCACGCCCATTCCGTGCAAGCCATGCATCTATAATACGATTACCAAATTTATCGGGTAACACATCAGCTAATAATCCTGGCAAACCTAAAAATGTGTTTTTATTGAGAGATGGGAATGAAAATATTGCATCTCCTTTCGAAGCATCACTTAACGGCATATGAATAGGCGAAACATCTAATCCTTTTTTTAAAAACTCACGATCATATTCAAATACTGCAACATCTTGCTTTTCAATCCAAGAGACCGCACCAACCGTATCACCCCACAGCTTCACTTCAGCCGTATCAATTTTTTTCACCATGCTGCATCACCACTTTTTTTATTTTTTGACCGGCTACCCGATGCACGCTTACGCTCTTTGCCACGCATCTTTAATAATTGCAAAGGACTGATTAAGTTTTCTGGAATGAAATTATCCAACTGATCTAACACCCTTAACTCTCGCAACACTGCAATGAGTGTCGACAACTTAGCCTTCCCAGCTTCCAGAGATTTAATACTATTGAGTGACAACATCGTATTATTTGCCAGCTCTTTCTGGCTGATATTTCTCCGGAGGCGTAACGCCTTTATGCGATACCCTAACTCTGCTTCTATCTGTTTGTCTGTAGTAGCATAAATATTCATAATGACCCCAAAAAAGGCTTATATAGCTATAAGACCTGATAAAAGCCTTATTTAAGTATATTATAGATCTATTGCGGTGATTATCAACCAGTGAATGTGTAACAGCCCTAGATTAGACTATCAATCCATCTAAAGGCTATTAACAGCCTAAAAATAAGCCATTAAAGTATACAAAATATCTGGGGACTTAGAAGTTGAAAATCTGCAACTCAACTATGCGTGCCGGATACGGATAGGTGCATTCTAACTTGAAGTGCGACAGCATCAAGTGCTATAAGTATAAGTTCTTGATTCCAATACAAATAGGGAGCTGCCGCATGAATCATTATAATCAATTAACTATACAAGATCGAT
>JAJFJO010000190.1 GCA_021774015.1 Gammaproteobacteria bacterium | reverse complement strand
AGATTGGCACGCTGTTACATCATGCCTCTACCTCCGTATCTTGTTTATTGCGGTCATACTGAATTTTATATTTACGAATTTTTTCTATCAGCGTGGTGCGCCCAGTCGAAAGGTGCCGTGCTGCCTGGCTGACGTTACCTTGATGGAGTTGTAGGGCATCTTGTATTAAAGACACCTCTGTCTGTGCCATAAATTCTTTAAGGTTAACGTTGCTGGGTGTTGAATGGGGTATTTGCAGCGTGGTTTTTGGATGGGCGTCTGCTTCAGCAAGGAACTTCGCATCCAGATCTTTTATATCCACAACCCCGCTAGGGTGCAATACCATCATGCGCTCGACAAAGTTAGCCAGCTCGCGAATATTGCCTGGCCATAGGTAATCTGATAATGCGCATAACGCCGTCTCGGTGAATTCAATATGACGTTGCAAACGTTGCCCAATAGATTGCACAAAGAAGTCTATTAATAAAGGCACATCTTCAGCGCGCTCACGTAAGGGTTTTACCTGAATAGGAAATACATTAAGCCGATAATATAAATCTTGGCGAAATTGTTTTTTTTGTATTGATTTTTCTAGGTCCTGATTGGTGGCAGCGATGATGCGTACATCCACATTAATGCTTTCATTGCCGCCAACGCGCTCAAATTGGCGCTCTTGCAATACACGCAATAACTTCACTTGCATGGTTAAAGGCATATCTCCAATTTCATCGAGGAATAGCGTACCGCTATTAGCCAGTTCAAAGCGACCTTGACGTTTGTTTAATGCACCCGTAAATGCGCCTTTCTCATGACCGAAGAGTTCGCTTTCCATGAGATCTGCAGGAATAGCACCACAGTTAACGGGCACGAATGATTTTTTATTGCGATTCGACAGTTTATGAATTGAGGAAGCGACTACATCTTTACCTGTGCCAGATTCTCCCAAGATCAGCACGCTCGTATCGCTGCTGGCTACTTGTGTAATGACTTGTCGTAAATCCTGCATTGCTTGGCTTTCGCCAATTAAATTATTGAGGTCGGGGTGCGTTGCGGCAAAATGTTGATGTGGTAAATTATCACGATAGGTTTGTGCGCGTTGTAGTGCCTGCAGCAGGCGTGATTTGGATAGAGGAGCGGGCAACTGATCTACCAGGTTGTCAGGCAAGTCATCTTTAATTTTTCCCAGCATCATGAGGGGTAGCTCAGTACAGTTGTCAGAAATCTGAGTAAGCGTATTGTTAACATCATCGCTGCTCATAAAGCCACAAACGATAAAACTATAAATCTGCCGGTCATCATACAGTTTGGACCACTCGTTAGGCTTGGTGGTATTAATAGGAATTTCCATGAAATTGAATATGTTGCTGAGATAGCGACAGTGTTTGCAGTGATCGCCTATTAATAGGAAGGGGTGTTCCGGTGTCATTGATACTCTCCTTGTTTTTGTTCTGAGCAGGCATAGCCTTTGCTGCAGAGCTCTAAATCCGTCAGAACTTCGTACAGTATAAGTTTCTAGAGTTCTAAATGTCAATTTTTCGTCAAATTGTGGTGATATTTTTTGCCATATGAGGTGAGTTTTTTGAAATAGGTGTGGATCCTGGGTTATTTGCTCGCACTCGTTTTTGGTATGACAGCTGGGCGCTCGCGCTTATTTCTGGATAACATTCTCTCCGGCATCCTATGAAAAACTTGCCCCCGGCAAAAGTTGGTCTGTTTCTTGCATTATTGAGGGTAATTGTGAAGAGAACTGAAGGAGTAGGAACATGGAAGCAAGAAACATATTAATCATAGGTGACCAAGATGGCGATAATTTTATTGCTAACATGTTGCGTTCGGCAGGTTATAGCTATGGATTAGCGAATCAAAATATTGATCTAGACCATATCATTGCCAAGAGCAAACCCGATGCGATTGTTGCTGACGTTGCTGTGAATGCTGTTGATAGTCAAGCAATGATACAAGACTTGACCCAGCAGGCAGTTCAAATTCCCGTGATTATGCTGGTCGATGAGGCGGAAGGTGTTGAAGATATTGCTTTAGATCAGCTTAAAGATGGACATCATATAAAGACGTCTACACGGCTGGCTTTGTTAGATACACTCAAGCAAAAACTGTCGGGGAAAAATAACAACTCTAAGGAAGTGATTGCACAAGATCTGTATAGCAAGCAGGTATTATCATTAGCACAACGTGCAGCTCCGAGCCATGTGTCTGTATTAATTAGCGGTGAAAGTGGTGTTGGTAAGGAAGTCATTGCGCGCTACATTCATGATTGTTCGGATCGTGCTGACAAGCCATTTGTCGCTATAAATTGTGCGGCAATTCCAGACACGATGTTAGAAGCGAGTTTGTTTGGTTATGAGAAAGGCGCATTTACCGGTGCGAATAAATCTCATGAAGGTAAATTTGAGCAGGCGCAAGGTGGAACTTTATTACTTGATGAAATTTCGGAAATGCCTTTAGGTCTACAGGCGAAATTATTGCGAGTGTTACAAGAACGTGAAGTTGAGCGTTTAGGCAGCCAAAACATGATAAGTTTGGATGTCCGAGTGATTGTAACGACCAACTGTAATCTACAGAGAGAAGTTGCTGAGGGCAATTTTCGAAAAGATTTGTACTATCGCTTAAATGTATTCCCCATTCATTGGGTACCATTACGTGAGCGTCCACTGGATATTATTCCGATGGCTGAATATCTAATTAAGCATCATGCGCAGATTATTAATCGTGAAGTGCCTAGTTTGTCAGAAGGTGCTAAGCGATTATTAATTCAGTATGGCTGGCCGGGTAATGCGCGTGAAATGGATAATGTGATTCAACGTGCATTGATTATGCAGCCTGGTACGCACTTAGAGATGGCTGACTTTCTTTTAGATGCGGGTTTGCAAGTGGTATCACAGCAACCTGAGGTGTCAAACAATGATACGGAAACATCAGGATTAAAAGATCAGGAACATTCATTGATTATTAGTACGTTGCATCGTACCAAGGGTAACCGTACTAAAGCAGCTGAGTTATTGAGTATTAGTCCGCGGACGTTACGCTACAAGTTGGCGCGAATGCGTGAAAAAGGAATGGATATTCCATCACCGTCACGTAGATATTCAGCGCAAAAAGATCAGGGAGAGACATAGTGAGTAGATGAATGTTTTAGCATTAAAAAACTCATAATAATTGGTATGTTTAGAGATTGGTTATGAAGTTGAAGTGGTGTCCAAAAACTTAATGGATGGTTAACTTGTTTTTTTGAGCTTATGCTACAAGGGTGAGAGGCAGGCATATGGAAAAACAAAATGGCATGGGAAATTATAACAAAACAGTTACTCTAGGCTCTGCAGAAAAGGTTGTCGGCCAGTATGGTGGTTTAGTGAAAAAAATCGCCTATCATTTATTGGCGCGACTTCCAAAAACTGTGTTGTTAGAAGATTTGATTCAATCAGGCATTGTTGGGTTGTTAGAGGCTCGGCAAAAATTTAATTTTAAAAATAAAACCAGCTTTTCTACATTTGCTAGTAACCGTATTAAAGGCGCAATGATTGATGATTTACGTAAGGTAAGTTGGGCTCCGCGCTCAGTACATCAAAATATGCGAAAAGTCAGTGAGGCGATTAGATGTGTGGAGAATAAAAAAGGCACTCAGGCAACAAGTGGAGAAGTAGCCTTACAGTTAGGAATCACTTTACAAGAATATGCTAGTTTAACATCTAAAACATATGTAAATGAACTGGTTAGTTTTGATGGGACTCATGAAGGAACGGTGGCTGGAGATAAAATAAATGATGATCCTTGTGAGAAAGTGTCACAAGATGATCTCAAGGCTTGTATTCTAGGCATCGGGGAAAATTTTCCGAAACGCGAACAAATCATCTTAAATATGCACTACACAAATAAATTAAATTTCAAAGATATTGGTGAGGTGCTTGAGATTACGGGGGCAAGAGTCAGCCAGTTACATGCTCAGGCAATAGCACGATTTAAAGCACGATTAACTGGTTGAGTTTTAGAAGAAAAGTCTAGTAAGAACCATAATCCCCATAGTTGATTTTTTCATTTTTGTCATCTCTGATGCAGCGTATCACCCGGTTTTTGCTTTAGCGGCATGGTTTCCCGTATACTGTGATTCAATTTCGATAGTGACAGCATTTAGGGGGCACTATGCAATCAACATCCAGTATTAGAAGATGGTTAGGCTTGATGGGCTTGAGTGTTATGGCATCTATTGCCTTCTTGGACTTTTCGATCGTTTTTACGGCAATGCCAACGATACAGAGAGTATTGTCCGTGCCGGTTATCGACCTGCAGTGGGTGATGAATAGCTTTTGGCTTGCTCTAGCAACGTTAATGATATTAAGTGGCAAGCTTAGTGACATTTTTGGTAAAAGGCTTGTTTTCTATGTAGGTGTCTTTATTTTCGGTTTAGCGGCAATTGGCGCTGGCATATCAGTTGATTTTTGGTGGTTGGTTGCCTTTCGTGGTTTGCAGGGAGTGGGAGCAGCGGTTATTTTTACAACGGCAGCAGCTTTAGCCCCGATTGGTTTTCCAGAAGAACTGCAGTCTCGTGCTATTGGAATTTATTCAGCGATTACAGGTTTTGGTTTGGCGATAGGCCCATTTCTGGGTGGGGTGCTAGTGCAATATTTAAGTTGGCGTTGGGTGTTTTTTGTTAATATCCCGCTTGTTATTGTTGGCTTTTTACTTTGTATAGGAAACCTTGAGGAAACGGTTAAACATCCTGACACAAGAATTGATTGGGTAGGTGTGGCACTAATGATTGTTGGTTTTGGGAGTTTAATCTATGGGATTGTAGGCGTTGGTAATGTCGGGTTTACCCCTAAGGTTGTTATATTTTTTGTCGCCGCTGTGCTTGCATTGATTTTTTTATGGTTAGTGGAGTATTACATAGAGGCGCCATTATTGGATTTGCAAGATTTGAAGAATCCTAAAATTTTATTGGGTATTGTAACGTGTGTGGCTGCGAGTATTTCGACAAGTGCAATGATGTTTGTTGCGCCATTGTACTTAAGCAATGTGCAGAATGTCACACCGCTACAATTGGGTTTGTTTATGTTATGTCCTCCATTGATGCAAGTTATAATAGCCACTTTCTGGGATAAGATATCAGGTAAGTTTGGTGTGTATGTGCCGATTATATTTGCTGTTTGTGCAGCATTACTATCAACAGTTATTCAGTATGGTTTTTTTGGTGTTGGCACACACTATGTAGTGATTATCATTGCATTATTTTTAATGGGTGGTGTATGGGCCGTGGCAAATACGACTGGAGTTACGTTAACTTATCAGGCAGTAAAGGTTGATCGAGCAGGTAGTGTTATCGGTTTGATTTTCACTAATTGGAACACGGCCGGAGTTATTATCTTGGCAGTAGCTACGACGATTTTCACTGCAGGTGAGTTTCACTATATGAAAAGCGCACTGGTGGTTCACAATGTGGCTTTAACCAAAGCACAGCATCAGACAGTGGCGGCAATGCTTAATGACCCTAGCCAAGCGCTACAGTTATTGAAGCAAATCGTTGGTCCTGCGGCAGATAAAATTTTACCTTTGTTTAAAAGTGCCTTTATCCACGGCTATAAGAGGGTGATGCTATTTGCCTTTGTACTTTATGTATTAAGCCTAGTCTTTACTGTGGTGCTGATTCGTCGTTGTAAACGTATAAATGCAGGAACCGGCAAGATTAATCCGTTTGCTGGCTAAGAATCGTATCAAGAAGAACCTGTTTAGACTGACATCTGTGAAGTTTACATTTGAAAGCCTTATTTTCTTCGGGTAAGGGATTTTTTTTTGAAGATACCCAGCAATGGCTTTCGATTGTTTGTTTGAGCCGAAAATACCCCAAGCACTTGTCGCAGCAAGTACTTGGAGTGATCTATCAAGCTAGAATTATATTTCTATAATTCTGCTATTTGTGCATACATGTTTGTTAGAAAAAATAACAGGTACGTTGTAGGTTTTTTTATTGGGCCCTGAAATAGTAAATTGTGCTTTTTTATGGTTAATGCAGTGAGCATTAATAATCTTTACTATTGTTTTTTGCTTGGTTCCATGCATTTTCATCTTAAAAAAGTGACCTACATAAGATGCTGGGTTTATTTTGTTATCTTTTAGGTTGAAATATAACTGCCCACCAGGAGCTTGATGTATGCCTGTAAACAAAATCTGAGTGCTAGCTATAGCTGTAAATGATGATACTACTAGGGCTAAGGCACTAATACTAGCCATTGATTTAATACTCATTTTATTCTCCCCATTATTTAGTTGTTAATGTAGTATTATAGCATAAAACTAGTAATTTTTTAATTGAGCTCGTCCTGGCTCGATTATCTGTATTTGGTTGAGTTTATGAGCATTTTAGTGAAGGTCGTCAGATTAGTTGCGCTATCTTCGCTAATATTTTACTCCTTTCCTGAGGGATCATAAAAAATATTTTATTCTTGGCCATCTCAAGCCGATAACAATGTTAAGAGCACTGTTAGGAAGAATATTATGTTTAGTAAAACGCTTGAGATGACACTATACAATGCCTATATTCAGGCAAAAACAAATCAGCATAAATTCATCACGCTTGAACACTTATTATTAGCCCTTTTGGATAATCCCGAGGTCGGTGATGTGTTAAGTCAATGCGGCGCTAATGTAGAACGTTTGCGTGCGACGATTTGTATCTATATTAATGAAAGTACACCGACGGTTAGAAAAACTAAAGCTAAAGAAGTCATACCGACATCGAGTTTTCAGCGGGTATTGCAACAATGTATTTTTCAAGCACAAATAACGGATGTGAGTGAGATTGGTGGTGTTGATTTGTTGGTAACTTTATTAGATGAAGTTGATAGCAAAGCATCTGCCTTTTTAAGCGAGGAAAATGTAACACAAGAAGAAGTTATACAATGTGTGGAAGGTCCTAGCTTAATGACCGATTTTGGTTCTAGCCCTACAGAGAAAAGCAGTCCCGGTTTTGATGGTTTTTTTATTGAAGACCCTGCTATGGAAGAAGCCGAAGAAAGCGAGCTAGAAAAATACGCAGAAAATCTCAATAAAAAAGCAATGCTGGGTAATATAGATCCGATTATTGGTAGAGCAAAAGAATTGCAGCGATGTATTCAAGTGCTCTCAAGGCGACGCAAAAATAACCCTATTTTTGTCGGTGAAGCTGGCGTGGGTAAAACGGCTATTGCAGAAGGGCTGGCGCGATTAATTGTTGATGAGCAAGTTCCAGATGTGTTAGCAAAAAGTGTGATCTTTTCTTTAGACCTAGGTTCTTTATTAGCAGGAACGAAATTTCGTGGCGATTTTGAAAAACGTTTAAAGGGTGTTTTAGCAGAACTTCAAGAAGTGCCGCATGCAATTATTTTTGTAGATGAGATACATAACTTAGTGGGTGCTGGGGCTACATCAAACGGTTCTATGGACGCTGCCAAT
>JAJFJO010000189.1 GCA_021774015.1 Gammaproteobacteria bacterium | reverse complement strand
ATTTTTTCAGCATCTTCATCTTGAATTTCAATTCCAAATTCTTCTTCAAGAGCCATTACCAATTCAACTGTATCTAATGAATCAGCACCTAAATCATCAACAAACGATGCATCATTAGTTACTTCATCTTCTTTAACACCTAATTGCTCTATAACAATTTTCTTTACACGATCTTCAATAGATACTGCCATGGGTTGATCCCTTTATGTGGTCAAATTAAAAAAAAATCACGCTGTCATGAGCCTCAGTGAGACCCAAAACACGCGTCTCAAACTCCGACTTATCGAAGCTTGAGACGCCTGTCTACGGCAGCGTATCGCACTAGTAGAAGTTTATTCAAAAGCGCCTAAGTTGCAAGTAGAAATTTACCCTTTTTGTTTAAAAACTGAGCGATTTTGATAAGAAAGTGCTCCTAAGCTCTTAATTATGCCGCTAGACCATATACATGCCACCATTAACATGCAAAGTCTGCCCCGTAATGTAAGCCGCTTCTTCTGAAGCAAGGAACGTCACCACACTCGCAACTTCCTCTGTTGTGCCCACACGCTTCATCGGAATTTGGCCATTGATTGCTGATTTTTGATCATCCGTTAGCTTACGTGTCATGTCGGTATCAATAAAGCCAGGCGCCACACAGTTGACCGTAATTCCACGAACAGCAATTTCTTGAGCCAACGATTTGGTAAAACCAATCACCCCCGCTTTAGCAGCACAGTAGTTTGCCTGCCCTGGGTTACCCGACACACCAACAACCGAAGTAATATTGATAATTCGACCCCAGCGCGATTTAACCATCGGCTTTAAAAATGTTTTGCTCATACGATAAATGGAATTTAAGTTGGTATTAATGACAGCATCCCATTGATCCGATGTCATCCGAAGGAAAATATTATCTTGCGTCACACCCGCATTGTTCACAACAACACTCGGTAAAAGATCTTTTTCTTTAAGTGTACTAAATAGGTTGGTCACCCCGTCAAGATCTGTAATATCCAGCACGATCCCTTCGCCTTTAATATTATTATCTTTCAGTGTTTGGTTGATGGTATCAACACCTTGTTGTGACGTTGCAGTGCCCAGCACTGTCATGCCCTTTTTGCCCAACCCAATGGCAATAGCTTTCCCAATGCCGCGTGTTGCACCCGTGACTAACGCAATTTTTTCATCTACAGACATACTTCTGTTCCCCGTATAGTTTGCAAGGTGGATTGTAATGTTTCCGAATCATTTAATGGGTATGTTACCAGTGATTTATCGATACGTTTATTTAAACCCGCAATCACTTTTCCTGGACCGCATTCTAGCGCTATCGTCACACCATCCGCCATTATTTTTTGCATGGTTTCAACCCAACGAACAGGATGGGTTAATTGTGCGATTAACGCTGCTCTAATAGCAGCAACATCGTTGTGTGTTGCAACATCATAATTGTGTACGACAGGAATATTTGGCGCACTTATATTAATATCATTAATGGCTTGCTCTAATTGTTCTGCAGCGGGCTGCATTAAAGCGCAGTGTGATGGAACACTAACAGCAATACGTTTCGCTAATTTAGCCCCGGCATTTTTTGCTTCACTCACCGCGCGATCAACAGCCGTTGCATGCCCAGCAATCACTGTTTGCCCAATAGAGTTATAATTAGCCGGGCTTAATACTTCACCTGCACTAACCACTTGCTGGCACAATTTCAGCACGCTCGCATCGTCTAAACCAATAATAGCAGCCATCGCACCTTCATCTTGCGTCACTGCTTGCTGCATCAACTCACCGCGCAAAGCAACGAGTTTAACCGCATCGATAAAATCAATAGCACCTGCACACACTAATGCACTGTATTCACCTAAGCTGTGACCTGCCATAACAGCGGGTTGCGGGCCATCATTGTATAACCAACATTGCCACACAGCTACTTCTGCAGTGAGTAATGCCGGTTGCGTATATTGCGTTTGGTTTAGTTGATTATCGGGATTATCTTGCGTAATGCGCCATACATCATATCCCAGCGCATCAGAGGCTTGTTGAAACAATTGGGTAACTAAATCATAGTGCGTAGCCAGCTCACTCAACATTCCAGGCGTTTGTGATCCTTGCCCTGGAAACACACATGCGAATGGAGTCGTCATGTTTTTCTCCCTTTAATTAAACAATGTCCTGATGTTATTAATAATTAACGAGTGCAGCACCCCAAGATAATCCCGCACCAAAGGCTTCTAATAAAATAGTTTGGCCCCGTTGAATTTGTCCACTACGCACAGCTTCATCTAACGCTAACGGTATCGATGCTGCAGAGGTATTACCGTGACGCTCAACAGTAACAACCACCTGCTCCATCGGCAAACTCAGTTTTCTCGCCGTTGCTTGAATAATACGATAATTTGCCTGATGAGGAACCAGCCAATCAATTTGACTCTTATCATAACCCGCTTTTTCTAGTGTTTGATCAACAATTTCACCTAACTTAGTCACGGCTTGTTTAAATACGTCATGACCTTCCATTTTTACTTTGCCAACACCCTCACCTTCTTTCCATAGGAGGCTATCGGCATATAGCATCATTCCATATTTACCTGCTGCATGTAGTTTTGTAGTCACAATTCCAGGCTCTTCACTCGCTTCCAGCACAGCTGCACCCGCACCATCACCAAACAACACACACGTACTACGGTCTGTCCAATCCAATACACGCGACAAGCTATCTACACCGATCACTAAAACCGTTTTAGCATCTCCGCTTTTGATATACTGATCAGCAATACTCATACCGTAGACAAAACCAGCACAGGCCGCATTAACATCCAAAGCTGCGCATTCGTTAGTAATGCCTAACCCATCTTGCACCATACAAGCAACACTTGGAATGACATAATCACCAGAGGCCGTGCCCACGATGATCATATCAACCTGATTCATGTCAGTAATGTTCGCCGCAGCCAGCGCTTTTTTTGCAGATTCCAGCGCCATGCTAATGGTTGTATCGTCACTCCCTTCAACGGTATGACGCTCTTTGATACCTACACGTTTCATGATCCATTCGTCAGACGTATCCACCATTTTTTCAAGGTCGTGGTTAGTTAAAATATTTTCTGGAAGATAAGATCCGGTACCAGTGATTTTACTATAGGGCATGCCTTCTTACTCCTCTATGTGATCTGCTTGCGCCTGATCTATTTGGGTTTGTTCCAACACTTTTTGCACCTGCTCTTCTATACGCTCTGGAACATTTTTTTCAACTTCGAGCACAGCTTCTTCTACCGCATAAGAAAAAGCTAAT
Source organism: Gammaproteobacteria bacterium (assembly GCA_021774015.1). Classification (GTDB taxonomy): domain Bacteria; phylum Pseudomonadota; class Gammaproteobacteria; order Coxiellales; family Coxiellaceae; genus JAJFJO01. The sequence continues at coordinate 436 of JAJFJO010000189.1, read as the reverse complement.
TGATCTGCGCTTCCATGACTTTTAATAACCGTTCCTGTTAAGCCAATAAACGTCGCGCCATTGCGACGGCGAGGATCCATATGCTTCATTAATTTTTTCATGACGGGTAGCGCGGGCAAGGTGGATAATTTTGTCAGCCAACTACGCATAAAAGCGCTTTTTGCATTATGACTAATTAGCTTAGCTATACCTTCGCACGCTTTTAAAGCGACATTACCAACAAATCCATCACACACAATAACATCTGCAATGCCTGTGAAAATATCATTGCCCTCAACATAACCTATATAATTAATGTGCTCTGACTGAGTAAGCAGTTCACCTGCCTTCTTAACTTGCTCAGTTCCTTTAATTTCTTCCGCACCAATGTTTAACAAGGCAACTTTCGGGTGTGGATTGTTGTCAACAGCAGAGGTTAAAGCAGAGCCCATCACTG
>JAJFJO010000188.1 GCA_021774015.1 Gammaproteobacteria bacterium | reverse complement strand
ACTTAAAAATAGCGACATAAGATACATGTTTTTGAGCCTGTTGGTGGTGCTTGAGTGTATCTAGACTCTCTGTATTGTCTTTTACAAATATTGTAATAAGAGCAGTGAATATTAAGCCAGCTCCGGCAATAATAAACACACTGAATCGCCAGCCTACATGATCAGCTAGATAAGCAATAGGCCCTTGCCCTAAAATAGCGCCAACGCAACCAAAAAATTGTACAGCCCCGGCATAGGCAGCAAAATGTTTTCTGGGTAACCAGTGTATGCCGACATATAGCGCACCGGTAAAAGCAAATGCAGCGGTAAACCCTGAAACCAATCGGGCAACACCAGCAAGGAGGAATATATCTGTCATCGCAAATGCAATGGTTGCTAATGAGCATAAAAATATAGCAGCAGCCAATACTTTGCGCGCACCAAATTTGTCATACACCATGCCGGCAGGGATTTGCATAGACGCATAGCCCCATAAAAATAGAGAAGCTAAAAAGCCCAGCCCGGCCGCATTAATATTAAAGTATGACATCAAGTTATGGGAGATGGCTGAAGGCATAACCCGCACGAGATATTCGTATATATAGAAGAGAGAGGCTGTCGCGCAGATGCCCACAGCAGTTAAGGTAATATGATCGCGAGTTTTTTTAAGTGCTTTATGGTCCATATGTCAATATCTTTTTCTGTTAGTCCCGGGTTGTACGCAAATTAAAGGATGGTATCATAGCATAATCTTTGAGGGTCAAGGAGCCTAGTATGAAGATTTATTGTGCGCGTCATGGTGAAGCATTGAGTTCTGCTGTCGACTCGCAGCGTGCCTTAAGTGAGAACGGCCAGGCTGATGTGCAGCGAATTGCGAACCATTTGCAGCAATGTGGTGTTGAAATTAACCATGTGATGCATAGCCCTAAATTGCGCGCAAAACAAACAGCTAATATTTTAGCTGACACATTGAATATTCTAGACCGTCATGAATTAGACACCATTGTTGACGCCGAGGCGGATGTTACCCCTTTTATTGAAATGATTAACACTTGGACCGAAGACACCTTGGTCGTTGGGCACCTACCATTTTTACATGGCCTCGTATGTCAGTTAGTCAATCCCGATAGTAGTGCGTTCCCCATTATCAGTTATCCTCCAGGCGGTATTGTCTGTTTGGAATATTATGAGGCGCAGCGTTGGATTATTAAATGGCATCTTGTGCCGAATATTGTGCCTCGGTAGTGTTACTGTGAACGCGACATCTTTTATTCTCGAGTGTCACCCATCTAAATATTTTTTAATGTATTTAATTGTTGCTTCACTGGGTACGATTGCGTGTGTTTTTTTTCTGCCTATTAATGTGTGGTTGCGCTGCACAGGTGTTTTTTTTGTTATTTTAATTTTTTGTGATGCATGCAAGGATTATTTGTTTAAAAAAAACAATACGCGAATTTTTTATGACGCAGCTGGGCAGTGGTTTTTAGATATTAATAATGAAAAATTCGACGTTGCTTTACAACCCAGCACAGTTGTCACGCGTTTGTTAATGGTATTGAATTTTAAGTCTATCAAAACTCAAAAAAAATACAGTATTGTTTTATTTCCGGATAGCAGTGTTAAGGCTCCCTTAAGGATGTGCCGAGCTTATTTGTTGAAATTGATTTGACAAGGTATAGGGTATTAAATACGATGTATTGTGTTTGAAGTCTAAAACTATTTTTTAATTATTCTAATCTAATTAAAGAGGATTGTGTTATGAGTAGAGATACGGGTGCAGGTGATGCGGTAGTAGCAGTCAGAGGGGGTTCTGCCGGGTCAGCTCCAGAAGGTTATTCACAAGATTTCCAGCTCACAAAACGACTGCAGCGCTTGTTTAAAGCTGACGAATGGCAAACGTTGGAAGTGATTGCTAATGCTTTGGCGTTGGGGTTAGGTTTCACCTCTTTAAAAGCCCAAGAAGGTGATGCAGAAGGGCCGTTATACTACTCCACTCTCGGGCTTGTTTATGGGCTTGCTGCTGTTATGTTGGCGCGTATCTTTCGACTTTCTCGTGTGAACCAACAAAAGCTTACTGACCTATTGGTTGAGCTTAACATCCAATCAGAAGACGCTAACAAAAAATTTAACACTGGTGCTAGAGCTTGGGCCATTAATGTATTTACACTTTTACGGTTATTATCGAGTGTTGGCGGTGGATATTTACTTCATGTTGCTTCTTCAGTTGATACCAATGCAGCCCCTTTTTTTCAGCTGGGTGCCGGAGCGGTTTATACTTTATTTGAATTTCTAACAAATACGGCTATAGGTCGATTGCGATTAGGCCGTCAAATGCTTGCAACGCAAGAAATTTTGGGCTGTGATGATGATGTGCTGGAAAAGTTGCGTGCTGGTCATTACGAACAAGGTATGACCGATGCTAGAGTTCAAGGTAAAACAGCATTTGGCGTAGGTGGTTTTGCAGGTATTACGCAGCTGGTTGCGATGAGTTTAGCCCTACTGAACGTAAACGGTACTAAAGATTATGAAATGGCGGTTTTTGCACTTGGAGCAGCTCTTTTTGCATTAGCAGCCAGTTTTAAAGGAATTGCTTTTCGTGCTGAAGAGTCGGTGCATGCGGATATGGCATTAGCTTTGACTTCTTCTGGGCGTCCTCGCAGTGGTAGTGGCAGCAGTTTATCCACAGCAGATGGATCAGCCACTGACACGTCTGATTCCGATGATGATGAAGATGATGGTGCTGGTGTTGGATTTATGTCTCCTGCGATTAGGGTTTCATTGCCCGGAGGGCTTACAATGACAGCATATTCAGATGTGCAGACACATGTGACAACGCGCCTAGGTTTTGGTGGCCGTGTATCTACGAGTGTGGGTGCGATGGCTAGTCTGGATGATTCAATTTTATTTGCTGTGATTTATCTTGCAACCGCAGCGATATCAAGATTAGGCGTTGCTTCGTCCTATAGCGTTTTAGCCGTGACTGCTGCATTGATGGGTGTTTGGGCTACTCAGCAACATAAAGCAGAGGTTAATGATGATTTGCATCTGCGAGTTCGGTATAAAATTCCAGCTAGTATGTTCTTAGATCAACTAAAATCGGGTCCAGGAGCCCTTGATGCTGTTACTCGATGCTTTGATCGATGTGACCGAGGCCCTAGTACTGATGACGAAAGGCGCTCGTTTGCACCTGGTAAAAACATTTAGGGGATAGCGCTTTTTAAGCACACCTACCCCAGATAACTTGCTCGTGCCTGTTTCTGGGGGTGGGTTTGTGTTTTAACGTATAGCGTGATCTTAGGTTAAAGGCCGATTTTTTTATATTTGGGCTAACGAATAATTTTTTTTGTTAGTCTGCAAAACCGTATCCTCAACCATATCCATTTTTTCAGGATAATCCGTATTAAAATGCAACCCACGGCTTTCATGCCTGTTTAATGCAGACTTGATGATTAATTCACTAACGGCAATTAAATTATTTAACTCAATAAATTCTGTATTTAAAAAATTATTATATGTGTTGGCCTGTTGTTTTATACGCTCTATTTTATCGAGCGCTAATAACAACCTTTTATTGGTGCGCACAATACCTGCGTGTTGCCACATGAGTTTGCGTAATTCCCTTGTTGTACTACTGAAGTTTGTAGTAGGTGGGTTGGAGGTTGCAGTAGCGTTCAAGATCTCTGGAATAGGTGAATTAACTCGTGGTAATTGGTTTTGAATAGACCGTGCGGCACTCATTGCAAATACTAAACACTCTAGTAAAGAATTGCTCGCCATTCGGTTTGCGCCATGCAAACCTGTGCAGGCTGTTTCACCAATGGCATACAGATTTTTAATATCTGTTTTGCCATTTAAATCAGTAACCACACCACCACAAGTATAATGCGCAGATGGCACGACAGGAATAGGGCCTTTGGTGATA
>JAJFJO010000187.1 GCA_021774015.1 Gammaproteobacteria bacterium | reverse complement strand
ATTGCTATGAACAAGGCGCCTAACATGGATCAATGTCAAGATAATTTGACGTGTTTGTCAGTGGTACAGGCGTTGATGTTAACCAAACCTAGCAAGCCGATTGAGCTGTTAGTATGTATTCCAGACAGTGATGAGGGCTTGCCTTTGTACCAAGGTCTATTAGGTTTAGCGCGTACTTTATCCTATGAATACCCAAAACTATCGATGCAGCTTTTGCTGAGTGATGATTGGCATGCTGCTACATTATCAAAACGTATTCAAGAGGAATTGAACAGCCAACCTGTTGCAATGCGTTGTATTCGTTATCAAACTGGGCGCCGTTATATCCAGGCAGTAATGGCATTGCCAGCATTACCGCCGATAACGAAAGTACCCCGTTTTCGTGATGATGGCGTAGTGCTTATCGTGGGCGGTGCCGGTGGTTTAGGCCGCGTGTTTGCCCAGCACATTATTCAATATAGCAAAGGACAAGTGATATTAATTGGCCGTAAGCCAGAAACTACTGTAATTCGTGAAATATTAGAGAGACTAAACAAATCGGCTCAGCAAGCAAGCTATTATTCAGTTGATGTGAATGATGCAAAGCAGGTTAATAAGGCAATCAAACGTATCATTAAACGTTACAAACGTTTGACAGGTGTTATTTATGCTGCGGGAATTATTGAAGATGATTTTATTTTGCGTAAAGATCCAGTTTCGTTTCAGCGGGTGTGGCAAACTAAAGTGTTAGGTTGTCTTCATATAGATATAGCGACTCGAAAACAACATTTGGATTTTTTTATTGCTTTCTCATCGATTGCAGCTTTAATGCCTAATCAAGGGCAGGGAGATTATGCTAGTGGTAATTGCTTCTTAGATGCCTATATGGCACGTCGGCAGCAATGGGTCAACAAAAAATATCGGCATGGGTCTAGCTTGGCCATCAATTGGCCGCTATGGAAAAATGGTGGCATGCAGATTAAAGCAGAAGAAGTCAAACATTTGGCTGATGTGTTTGGCATGCAGGCTTTAGAAACTAACAAAGGAGTTAATTTATTCGATCAATGTATTACTACTAATATTTTTGAGCGATATACACAAGTTATTTTGCTGGATGGTGAGCAATTAAAAATTGATAAACATTTGCATGTTAGCCATTTTAGCCAGACAAAAAACAAACAACCAACTGATAAAGAGGCCTTGCAATATTTTATTCGTGGTTTAGTCGCATATGCAGTGAAACGCTTACTTGCCCCTACAGATGATAACACTACTTTTTCAGCACTTGGTGTTGATTCAGTCGGGTTGATTATGATATTAAATAACTTAAATCAGCAAACATCGTTAGCATTGAAACCCCCTGTTTTATTTGATAACAATACTGTTAGTGCTTTGACTGATTATTTATTGCTTTCACATAAAGAAATTTTGCATAAATGGTTTGTTCAACGACGAAAGATCGATGAAGAGCTTGCTTATTCATTGATTGATTTGCGATATTCTGATATTGAGCGAGGCATATTTAAAAAAGTACTTACAACCGAAGAGTTTTTCATGCAAGGGCATATCCATGCTGGGCAGTATAATTTTCCGGGTGCCTGTTATATTGAAATGGCATTGCAAGCAGCATGCTTAACCACTAAATGTTCATCTGGGGTGCGTTTAAAAAATAATTTATTTTTGCGGCGCTTGTCCTCTTACGGTGAAACGTTGGCAGTTGAATTAAATGTGACTAATAAAGATGGACGGTCAGATTATCATTATGAAATCGCCAATCTTTTAAATACTGAAAAAGAAGAACAACGTGTGGTTTGTGCTCAGGGTGAGTTTTCATCAATAACGCTCGAAAAATTACCTGCGATAGCAATACAACCACTAATTAATAATTATCAAATAACAAAAACTCACGCAGAAATAGTTGAACAAATGATTGCTGAAGGTGATCATGTGCAGCATGATTTTGTTGCTGTGCAAAAAGTGTTTATTAGTGGTGATGAAGCATTAGGTGAGTCATGCTTGTCCAATAATATGGTAGCAAGCCATCAGAACTTTCTCATCCACCCAGTTTTACTGGCGGCGTTTATGCAAACAGCGAGGGCCTGTAACACCGCGACAAATGAGGTTGACATAGAGCTGTCGGTTATCCCGCTTGGTTTTGAAAGCTTGGACCTTATAGTACCCCCTCCAGCACAATGTTACGCTTATGTGAAAAAACAGCCTGCAACACAAGGAAGTATTCGTAAATTTGATGGTTGCTTGGTTGATAAGAATGGGGAAATTTGTGTAAAGATTAGAGGTTTTGCTATCAAGCAGAAGACGATTGCAAAAATCATTAAAAGTCCGGAACAGGAAATAAAAAACATGACAAAAACTCCAGAACTCCTTACAGTACCGCTAAATACGGTAGAACAGTATTTAATAACGCTATTAGCTCCTATCTTAGGTTATTCAGCCAGTGAATTAGATGCAACAACTAATTTTGATGAATATATTACTAACTCTATTGTGATTGTTGAAATTAATAGTCACCTTGAACAGGCGTTTGGTGATTTATCAAAAACTTTATTTTTTGAATATGAAAACGTCACTGCTTTAGCTAGTTATTTTGTAGAACACCACCAAGATGCGCTACAGCATTTGTTAGGTGAACAAGCTATTTTAACTGCATCTGTAGAGGATCAACCGGTGGCAACTAAGATGTTAGCGGAAGAGCAGCTCACCTCGGCTGTGTCTGTGGTGGAGCAATCTGTTGCACCCAGAATGTTAACGGAAGAACAGCCTGCCTCGACTGTATCTGCGGTGGAACAGCCTGGCAGTACGGCACCTTTGAGTATATCAAACACACCAACTCCATCTGAGGGTGGTTCATCGGCGATAGCGATTGTTGGTCTGGCAGGACACTATCCGCAGGCGGATAGTTTAGATGAATTTTGGCAAAATTTGGCTGGCGGTAAAGATAGTATCACTGATATTCCAGAAAATTTATTTAATTATAGATGTTATGGTGAGAACGAAATT
>JAJFJO010000186.1 GCA_021774015.1 Gammaproteobacteria bacterium | reverse complement strand
CCTCCTTTGATGGTGCTCACTAAAAATCCTGAGTTGTTTGATTTTTTTCAAGCAATGCGTTTGCTCGAATCGGCAAAGTTTAGCCCGTATTATTCACAAGTGCTGAAGACTCAATACCAGAATCAAATTAATACAGATAAGGATATTTCTATAAGGTACGGTGCTTCTACATCTATGAGCTTTCCAGTTGCGCCAATTACTAGTATAAAGCCCGCTAAAAATAAAAAATATGCACACCATATAAAAGTTGAAGTGAATAATTTTAGTTTGACGGGCCCATCTGGCGTTCTCCCTAATCATTACATGGAGCTGTTACAAAAAAGAGCGTCAAATGGTGACTTTGCTCTTGCTGAGTTCTTGGATTTATTTAATCATCGGCTTGTCACTCTGCTTTATGCGGCCTGGAAAAAACATCAAATACATGAGCCACTACCATCCAAGCATTATAGTTTCTCAGATGATAGTGTTTCCAATATCATTAAATCCTTAATTGGTATTGGGTCACCAAGTTTTTCGAATCGATTGCAAGCTGAAGATACTAGCTTGATGTATTATGCAGGATTAATTTCCAAGCAAAACCCTTCGGTCAGTATGCTAAAAACATTATTGTCTGACTATTTTCAAACCGCTATAGATGTGACTTGCTTTCAAGGTGAGTGGCTATTTTTGGCGGAATCTGATCGTTCAAAAGTTTCATGGTCGAGCCAAAAAGAGTCCTATAACTGCCTTGGTAAGGATGCGGTGTTGGGTGAGCGTACCTGGAATATACAGGGGAAATTTAAAATCATTATAGGCCCTTTAATGCTTGAAGAATTTAATGCTTTTTTGCCAGGGGGGGAATCTTGGTTGAAATTGAAAGATATTGTGAAATTTTTTGTTGGGCTGGAGTGGAGTTATGATATTCAGCTCATTTTACGAGCGAAAGAAATACCTTGTTGCCAACTGAAAAGTAATAAGGGTTACCAGTTGTCGCGAAGCACTTGGTTAGTAACAAGCACGCCAATGTGTGATAGTGATAGTGTTATATTAACAAACTAAAGGAGAAAATTGTGGGAAATATTAATTTAAAAAACTTAACATCAAAGCTAAATGCAAATTGCCAGAAGTCATTAGAGGCCGCTGCAGGAATGTGTTTATCTCGATCAAATTATTATGTTGAAATTGAACATTGGCTGGTAAAATTGCTGGAACAACAACAAAGTGATTTTGATTTAATATGCAAGCACTATGCTATTGATGCCAATAAAATTATTCAGGAGTGTAATCAAAGTTTAGAGCGACAAAAAACTGGTAATGCTCGTCCACCTGCTTTGTCACAATCTATCATTGACCTATCACGAGAGGCCTGGTTGGCGGCTTCATTAGAATATGAGTCGCAAAAGGTGCGTTCGGGTTATTTGGTTTATGCGTTGTTAAATGATGAGCAATTAAATCGTGTTATTTCAGGCGTATCAAAAGAATTTTTAAGGATTCCACGCGATAAATTGAATGCTGAGTTATACAATATTATACAGGATAGTGTTGAAAGTGCGGATTTTACTACTGCACAAAAAGGAGCATCTGTTCAAAAGGGTGGGTCAACAAAGACACCTGCATTAGATCAATACACAACAGATCTAACTGAGCAAGCAAGACAAGGTAAGATTGATCCTATTATTGGTAGAAATAATGAAGTGAGGCAAATGATTGCGATTTTAATGCGTCGCAGACAAAACAATCCTATTTTGGTGGGTGAGCCTGGTGTGGGTAAAACAGCCGTTGCAGAGGGCCTGGCATTATTAATTGCAGATGGATCAGTTCCAGAAGAATTGCAAAAAGTTGCTTTAAAAACCCTAGATATGGGTTTGTTGCAAGCTGGTGCTGGCATTAAAGGTGAGTTTGAAAAACGCTTGAAATCAGTGATCCAGGAAGTGAAATCTTCTCCAACGCCTATTATATTGTTTATTGATGAAGCACATACTTTGGTTGGTGCTGGCGGGCAGGCAGGGCAATCGGATGCGGCAAATCTAATGAAGCCTACTTTAGCGCGTGGAGAGCTTAGAACAGTTGCAGCAACAACTTGGGATGAGTATAAGAAGTATTTTGAGCAAGATGCAGCGTTGACAAGACGATTTCAAGTGGTTCAGGTTCAGGAGCCAGATGAAAGTACGGCAGTTGAAATGATGCAAGGTATTGCCCCAAGCCTTGAAAAACACCATAAAGTTGCTGTTCTCGATGAGGGTATTAAAGAAACAGTCAAATTATCTATGCGTTATATATCGGGTCGGCAACTTCCAGATAAAGCGGTTAGTTTGCTGGATACGGCTTGTACACGAGTGGCTATCAGCCAAAAAACTAAACCTGCAACTATTGAAGATTGTGAATATCAAATAGAGCAATTACATATTAAAAAAGCTATTTTTGAGCGTGAGCAAAAGTTGGGTGTAGAGAATGATGACCTCAATTTGGATTCTATACTGCAGAAAGAGCAAGAATATCAGACTAGATTGCAAACGTTGCAAGCTCAATGGGATGCAGAGCGTGAACTTGTGACCCAAATTAATCAAGTTAGAGCTGAGATTGAATCTGATCAATCAACTGCGGGTGCTTCAGATGATTTTAATGATGATAGTGATGCTGCTGCAGTTGTATCTGCACCAACATCTTTAACAGCAGAGGCGCAAGCATTAAAAATAAAATTGTCAGAAATTCAAGGTGAGTCACCACTCATGCATGACTCTGTTGATGCTCAAGTGATTGCTCGGGTGGTTGCGGATTGGACGGGTATTCCTGTTGGTAGTATGTTAAGTGATGAGTTGAAGCTGGTTTTAAATTTAAAATCAGAATTGCAAAAACGCGTAATAGGGCAAGAGCATGTGTTAGAGGCTATTGAGCACTGCATGAAAACATCGCGTGCAGGGGTGACTGACCCTAACAAACCTATTGGTGTATTTTTGTTAGCAGGCCCCAGCGGTGTTGGTAAAACTGAAACGGCGTTGGCTTTAGCCGAGTTGCTGTATGGCGGAACAAGGCAATTAACAGTCATTAATATGTCTGAATTCAAAGAGGAGCATAAAGTATCTTTACTCCTAGGGTCGCCTCCGGGTTATGTCGGTTATGGTGAAGGTGGTGTTTTAACAGAGGCAGTGCGTCGCCAACCGTATAGTTTGATTTTGCTCGATGAAATGGAAAAAGCACATCCTGGGGTTCAAGATATTTTTTATCAAGTGTTTGATAAAGGTATGTTAAAAGATGGGCAAGGACGTGATATTGACTTTAAAAACACTGTTATTATTATGACGTCAAATGCAGCTAGTGATGTTGTTATGGAAAATTGTTTGGGGGCTAGTGAATACCCAAATGTTGAAACATTGAGTGGCCTTTTGCACCCACATCTATTAAAAACATTTAAACCTGCCTTTCTAGGAAGATGTAATGTTATTCCTTATTACCCACTAACAGATGATGATTTGAGTGCGATTACTGAGTTGCAACTTGGACGCATTCAAAGGCGTATTGAGAATCAATACCAGGCAACTTTTTCGTATAGCGAAGATGTAATACCGAGTATTGTGAGTCGTTGTCAGGAAGCAGATACAGGCGCAAGAAATATTAATAATATTTTATCTAATCGTTTGTTGCCCTCACTGTCGACGCAATTATTAACTAAGATGAGTGAAAAAATTAAAATTCAAGCGATAAACGTTACGTTAGATGCACAAGGAGAGTTTGACTTTGATGTGGTTTAATTTAAGTTGCAAACCTCTGGAACCTTTGCTCCAGAGGTTAGGTTAAAAATTTAATTTTTTGCCTTTAATTGACTGCGGGGTGTCGAATATGCGAACAATGAGTGTGGCTGGATCCAAAAGAGCCCTTGAATGGAAGCAAGGAGGACCGTATTGTCGCCATGCAGTGCGACTGTGGATCAGATTGATGGATGATGATGTATCCACTAACAAGCTGGTTGAAGCTTTTTTAAAACGTTTACCTCTTGAAGTGAAATATAGCGGTGAAGTTTCTATGGAAAAGAGTATTGAGCAGATTAAAAAACTTAAAAACCCTTTGGAACAACAAAGTATGATAAAGGCACTCACCCCTGTTGTTAACAGTGGAGCTATCTTTGGTTTTGACCCCAAAACAGATTCCGTGATTAGTGTTGCTGAATTAAGTGGTAATACTTGGTTTGCATGGGAGCGTGTGCTTAAGGCTGCCCCTAGCAGAGCTGCAGGTTGTATTGTAATAGCCCCGCTAGGGAAAAAGGGAGGAAGTGAAGGAGAGGGGCATGTTTTAGGTGTTTATAAAAAAGGTGGAGTATGGTTTGTTTTTGATCCTAATTTTGGGATGTGGGAGTGTGACGATTCAATGGCATGTGCGGCCCAATTGTGTATGTTGCATCTATTAAACTATGAAAAATTGGTCGAATTTGAGGCATGGTTGGAAAAAAGATAGTGAGGAATTGGTAGGTGACTGCTTACTTACTACTTGGATTTAATAAAATATATCGGAAAAGCAGTTTTATTATTAGTTTTTTTTAGTTTTGGTTGGGAGGGAGCTTTATGAGAAAATTTATGAAAAAACAAAAAGAACCTGATGGTTTTCATTGGGTCGTTGATGTTTTAGGCAATACTCATTTTTTAGATGCTTGGGCCTATTATGCTTATGGAATTGATGGGTTTGATATAAATATTCGACAAAGTTGGCGAGATAAGACGCGAGCCCCTAAAAATGGGCTCTATTTTAATCAGGGGCATTGGACTGCACATGTTAACGATAGTGAAATTAATTCTTATAAACTAGGTCATCAGCAAAACGGCACAGCCCATTTTTGTCAATCTTTTGCTCTTTTATATTATGCATCAACAATTATGGGAAAAAATATTCTTAATTTTAAGGTGAATGATTACTCTTTTAATGTTGAGCTCATTGCAAATGAGCTGAAAGATCTTATGGTTATTTTTTCTAAGTCTAAAGAGCTATGTGTTTGGTTGGCTAAACTTGTAAATGAAAATTTGCAAGCGAACAAGAAAAAGTCCGGAGTGGGTGTGATCGCTTTTAATAATGTTACAAATGTAATTATAACTATTTTGGATGCTGTTATTGCTAATAGTACATTTGTAGCATCGATGAAGCAGGGGTGAGAGGGATTCTATTGAGTATGTAAATAGATCTGTGTAAATGGCCTAGGTCAGGTAAAATAAACTCAAACCAGGAGAACCTGACTATGGCTATGAAAACCAACGACCTAGATCCTCAAATTGTTGAGTATTTTCTCAAAAAAATAAAAACGGCT
>JAJFJO010000185.1 GCA_021774015.1 Gammaproteobacteria bacterium | reverse complement strand
GCGGGCATGACAACACCGAAAATCATTAATAAGCCATGAAGTGTAACGACTTGGTTGTAAAAATCCGGATTCATGATGCGTGCGCCTGGGGCAAATAGTTCGGCGCGTATCATTAATGCTTGGAAGCCAGCAAAGAAAAACATGGCGCAGGCAAGACATAAATATAAGGTACCAATATCTTTGTGGTTAGTTGTCGTAATCCAACGTTTTGCCCACTGATAAATTCCTTTGGTTTTAGGGTATCCTAGCTGACCTGCTATCTCACTCATCTTGTTGTTTCCTTACTTCATCGCTTTTATGATATCGGTTGGTTGCACAATACCGCCTGCATTTTTTCCATGTTTTTTCTTATTTGCGTTGCCCCACGCATTACGTTCATAAGTAATTACTGCTGCAATTTGCTCAGGCGTTAATTGATTTTTAAATGCCTGCATAGCCGACCCCTGTTTACCATTAAGGACGATATCAATATGAGCAGCAATCGGACCGACCGTCATTTTTCCGCCTGCCAATGCAGGAAACGTTGGTGGCATACCCTTACCGTTTGCTTGGTGGCAAGCGCTACAGGCGGTTGAATAAACTTTTTTGCCTTGAGTCATTAGAGCTGCTTTTGTCATTATTTTTGCTGGGCCAGGTTTTTTACTCTTTTGTGATACTTGTTTTTTACCCGTTTGTTCGGCAACCCATTTTTTAAAATCAGCTTGAGTTTTTGCGACAACAACGATTGGCATATAACCATGACGCATGCCGCAGAGTTCAGCGCACTGTCCTCTATAGGTGCCGGGTTTTTCAATGCGCGCCCATGCTTCGTGAATAAAACCTGGGATGGCATCGCGTTTAATGCCTAGAGCAGGTACCCACCATGAATGAATGACATCATTAGATGTCACAAGAAATCGAATTTTTCTATGGATAGGCACTACCAGTGGCTTGTCTACTTCTAGAAGATACCATTTGCCGCGCGGCTCTTTGCCGTCGAGTTGCGCTTGCGGTGTAGATAGATTGCTAAAAAAACTAATGCCCTGATCTAAATATTCATACTTCCATTTCCACTGGTAGCCAACCACTTTAATGTTAAGCTCAGATTTAGTGTCATCATTCATGCGAATTAAAACAACGGTTGCGGGTATGGCGACAGCTACTAGAATTAAGAATGGAACAATAATCCATATTAGTTCTACTTTGAGGCTGGAGTGAAAATCGGCAGCTTTATGGCCTACAGACTTGCGGTGTTTAACGAGCGAATAAATGATGATACCAAAAACTATAATACCAATTGCGACGCACACCCAGAATATTGTCATGTGTAGCCAATAGATGTCACGACTTATAGGGGTGACACCACGAGTCATGTTGAATTTCAATGGTTCAGAAAACTTGGCTGCAAAAGCAGATAAGCTTAGCAGAGGAAGTAGGGTGATGACCTTCCGTACCCAGTTGAGCAGACGCATTAAAATCTCCTTATACGTGTTCTAAGTAATCATACCTTTTTATCAGTCTTAAGTGAATTGCTGCCTATAATTAAAGCTGCGAGATGACGCTCTACCAGAGGCTATAATCACCCTTAGTTTTGCTTTTATTTACCATATATTTAACTGCAGCTTTTATCTGTGCATCATCACAAGAACTGCAGCCACCACGTGCCGGCATGTTTTTGTAGCCGTTTATGGAGCGCTCGAGTAATACATCTAAGTTTTGAGCTATTAATGGTTTCCATGCTGCTTTATCACCAATAATAGGCGCGCCTGGAAAAATTGATTTGGGGTTGTGGCAAGCAGAGCAGTATTGGTCATACACTTTTTTCCCGTCAGCCAAACTAAGCGGCTTAGCAGCTTTAGGTTTAGTGAATCCTAATGTGTTTGCTGTACCGGCATGTACTTTGGCAACCATGTATTGCACCGCGTCTTGAATATCTTGAGTGGTGCAGCTGCTACACGTTCCTTTTGCGGGCATGCCGCCGATACCGTTGACAGCATTCTTGTATAACGTATTCAAACCTTTTTTAATTAAGGGATCCCAGGCAGCTGCATCGCCAAGTTTGGGTGCGCCACCTGCGCCGGTTAAATGGCAACCGGTGCAGTAGGTATCGAAAATATTTTTCCCAGCAGCAAGGCCACTGCCGCCGTGGCTAGGTTTGGGTGGTTCTTTACTGACAACAGTAATTAAATACATATCAATTGCTTTGATATCTTTCAATGATAAATATTTGAGGCTGTCGTGATTGGCTTCCGCCATAGGACCTTGAACTTTACCGCCGCCGATGAGTTTGTCTTTTAAAAATACATCAGCTAGATCATTAATAGACTTACCTTTTAAAAATGTGTTCGTAATATTAGGCGCAAAAAAACCTTCTATAAAAGCACCGGTTAAATCATACTGTCGGTTTGGCGCAGCTAAGCTCCATTTTTTAAAAAGCAAGTAATGTGATGGTGTATGACACATGGCGCAATGCCCCAAGCCTTGTACTATATAATTACCACGATTCCAATCGGCTGACTTTTTGGCGTTTTCTTTATAAGGGCCTTGTTTTTGAAAGTGGAAAAACAACATGCGCCAACCTAACTGTAAAAAGCGCCAGTTAAAAGGAAACATCATTGTATTCTTTTTATTTTTAACAGCTGCGGGAGGAATAAAATCTAAGTAGGCTTTAATAGCAATTAAATCTTTCGTAGTTACTCGATTAAAGTATAAGTAAGGAAAAGCCGGGTAATAATATTTGCCGGTGGGTGATGTGCCTTTTCGCATCGCTTTAATAAATTCTTTTGTCGACCAGTTGCCAATACCGTATTGTTTGTTAGGAGTAATGTTGGGCGTATAGATGGTGCCAAATGGCGTTTTAATCGCCAAGCCTCCCGCAAAAGCCTTGCCCCCGGTGTGATTGGTGTGGCAGGCAATGCAGTCACCGAGTTTCACTAAGTATTCGCCACGTTTTAAGAGTTTTGCCTTTTTGCCCTTACCATACTTAATTTTTGGGTAAGTAGGGTAGTAGCCTTTATGGGTAGTGGCAACAAATGCGCCAGTGGCATAAGCGATGGTGATGATTGAAATAGCGGCGATACTGATAAGAGCAGCTGTAATAGTTGATAATCTTCGCAATGTCATTCCCTGACTTCAGTAGGATTAAGCTAAAATACTAAACTATCTAGTAAAATATGCAATTATTCATTAGTATTAGGCGCGTTTATTGCTTAAATTTATCGGATAAAATAATGACCCAACGTATCAGTTTAATCGCAGCCATGTCTAAAAACTATATCATCGGTAAAAATGGTGCTATGCCTTGGCATCTTCCAGCGGATTTAGCACATTT
>JAJFJO010000184.1 GCA_021774015.1 Gammaproteobacteria bacterium | reverse complement strand
ACCAACGCCCGGGCTGGGCCCGGGCGCTGGGGGTGGTGCGTGTGGTCTGGCGTGGTCCCGGGCGGGTCAGTCGTGGTTATCCAGCTGTGAGGACTTCCTTGGACATGCTCGCGGGCATCGGGCGATACGCAAGGAATTCCATGGTGTTGGTGGCCCGGCCCTGGCTGAGCCCGCGGATGGTCGTGGCGTAGCCGAACATCTCGCTCAGGGGGACCTCGCAGGTGACGATCTTGACGCCCGATCGCTCGTCGGTGTCGATGATCATGCCACGGCGAGAGCTGATGTCGCCCGTCAGGGCGCCCAGGTACTCGGGGGGCGTCGTGATGACAACCTTCATGATCGGCTCGAGAAGGATGCTGCCAGCACGGGCGACGGCCTCACGCAGGGCGAGTCGGCCGGCCTGCTCGAAGGCGATCTGAGACGAGTCGACCGCGTGGGACGAGCCGTCGATCAGCTGGACCTTGACATTGATCAGCGGGTAGCCGGCACTGATGCCCGAGATCGCGGTCTGGCGGACGCCCGCCTCGACGGAGGGGATGTACTCCTTGGGGACATTGCCGCCGACGACCTTGTTCTCGAATGCCATGCCGTCGACCATCTTGAGCTCCTGCTCGGCGGCCTGCTCTGGCGTGCACGGCTCGATATTGATGGTGACATCGCCGAACTGGCCGCGACCACCGGTCTGCTTCTTGAACAAGCCGCGGACACTCTTGGCCTCGCCCCTGATCGTCTCGCGATAGCTGACGCGAGGCTTGCCGACCTCGACACCGATCTTCATGTCGCGAACGAGCTTGTTTTTGATGATCTCGAGGTGCAGTTCGCCCATGCCGGCGATGATCGTCTGGCCTGTCTCGTCGTCGAAGTGGCTCCGGAAGCTCGGATCCTCGCGTCGGATGATCGTCAGGGCCTCAGACAGCTTGCGCTTGTCGTCGGCGGTGTTGGGCTCGATCGACATGCTGATCACCGGCTCGGGGAACGTCATCCGCTCGAGCACGATCGGTTCGTCGATATCGCACAAGGTGTCGCCCGTGATCGAATCCTTGATACCCACGACCGCCACAATGCTCCCGGCGTCTGCGACCTCCAGAGGCAAGCGGTCCTTGGCGTGCATCTCGAAGATGCGGCT
The DNA here is from genome assembly GCA_021774015.1 of Gammaproteobacteria bacterium. Classification (GTDB taxonomy): domain Bacteria; phylum Pseudomonadota; class Gammaproteobacteria; order Coxiellales; family Coxiellaceae; genus JAJFJO01. Next base: position 6,816 of record JAJFJO010000184.1, on the reverse strand, counting down.
CACGTTTTCCTTCTTGCGATTGAGCGGGTTGAGGATGCGCGAGCCCTTCTTGAGTTGGCCCGAGTAGATCCGGAGGTACGTCAGGTCGCCGTGGCTATCGGAGACAACCTTGAAGACCAAGGCGCTGAGCGGCGCCTCATTCACGTTCGGGCGCGAGACCTGCTTCTCGGTGTCGTTCGGGTCGGTACCGACGATGTCGGCGACCTCGGTCGGGTTGGGAAGGTAGTCGATGACGCCGTCCAAGAGACGTTGCACGCCGATATTTCGCAGTGCGGCACCGCAGAACGTCGGGTTGCATTGCATCGCGATCGTGCCCTTGCGGATCGCCTTGCGGATCTCGGCGTCGGAGACTTCCTCGTCCGAAAGGTACTTCTCCATCAGATCGTCATCGAGCTCAACCGCCTTCTCGACCAGATCGTGACGCCACTTCTTGGCGGTCTCCATCAGGTCATCGGGGATGTCCTTCTCGGTCACGATCGCGCCCTGCTCGTCGGCGTCGAAGTAGTACGCCCGCATGGTCAGCAGATCGATGATGCCCTCGAGGCTGTTGCCGGCCCCGATCGGGTACTGCACCGCCACCGGATTCGCGCCCAGGCGTTTCTGGATGGTGGCAAAGCTGTACTCAAAGTCGGCTCCGAGCTTGTCCATCTTGTTGACAAAGCACAGGCGGGGCACGGCGTAGCGGTCGGCCTGACGCCAGACGGTCTCGCTCTGGGCCTCGACGCCTTCCTTGCCATCGAAGACCGCGACCGCGCCGTCGAGCACACGCATCGAGCGTTCGACCTCGATCGTGAAGTCCACGTGCCCGGGGGTGTCAATCAGGTTGACCTTGTAGTCCTGGCCATTGCGGACCCACGGGCAGGTCGTGGCGGCGGACTGGATCGTGATGCCGCGCTCCTGCTCTTCTTCGAGGAAGTCCATGGTGGCGGTGCCCTCGTGGACCTCGCCCATCTTGTAGTTCTTGCCGGTGTAGAACAGCACACGCTCGGTCACGGTGGTCTTGCCCGCGTCGATGTGAGCGCAGATGCCGATGTTGCGAACGAAGCGAAGATCGTGGGACATGCGACTAATCCTTCAAGCCTGGTGGCGAGGCCACCTATTCATCTGAACGCCCGAGCCGGCGTGCTCGGGACCAAAATCTCTCACATCGATCTCGCGAAGACGAGATCACGCGGGAAACGATCTCCATCGACCGGGCCACGCCGGGCTCGGCATTGGGATCGCGTCAAGTTTCTGCAAAGGGGCTGAGATTCGAAGCAGAGAATGATGGCCGCAGACTCAGTCGCCCTCGCTGGCTGTGTCGTTGTCATCCATCAGAACCACTCCGGAACCAGAAAATAATCACCAGCAGACACAGGTAGGGAGGCGTTTGCAGCACAACCTCCGCCCAGACTGCCATCAGAACGGGAGAATGCTATCCCAGAGCCCTTGAAAATCAAGAAGTTCAGGGGTTTGCGGCAATCCGCTTAGCCCGTGCCTTCACCCGCCCATCCAACTGCTTTAGGGTGTCCAGCCGCATGTGCTCGTTGATCTCCAGGGCTCGGCTGGCCCAGGCCGCCGCGGCGGGACGGTCGCCGAGTTGCTCGCAGGTGTCCATGAGCCGGATCGCGGTGCCCAGGGAGTGTGGATCCAGGGCGATCTCACGCTCCCATGCCGCCCGAGCCCGGATCAGATTGGCGGCCTGGTCCGAGAACGCGGCGGACTCGCTATGGACGAGCCCCAGCAGGCTCCAGCCGCCGGCGAGCTCGGGTTGGTCTGTTGTCAACCGCTCGGCCCGCTCAATCGCTCGGGCCATGAGGGCATTCCGGGCCGAGGGGTCCGCCGAGTCGCTTGCGAGTCGGCGCAGGAGCTTGGTCTGTGCCCGAAGCGTGGGAGGGTGAATCCCACCGGCAGCGTCGTGGGCCTCATCGAGGATGAGCTCGGCCTGCTCGCCTCTGATCAGAGCAAGAGAGTCCAGCGCCCCGCCGATCGCCGAGGGCGTGGGGCCGACAGGCTGTCCGAGTTCCGCCGCGACCCGCTTGGCGAGGTCGGCCATCGCAGGTCCGCGGAGAGCCGGGTTCACTCGGCGGAGTATGCGCAGATCTGTTCGAGCGTTCCCGACAGGAGCGGCGAGGTGGGCCGCTTGCACCAAGCGAGATTCCCACGCGAGCATGCTTGGAGAAATCGAGGTCAGGATGAGCACGCCCAGAGCGATTGGCATGAGACCCGACCATCCCATGCGAGTCATGCTTGGGGTGTGCCCGGTACCGACGTTCCTGGTCGCTTCGGCGATGCTTGCCCCTTGGTACATGCTTGCCGCCGCGAGCGCGAGCCAGGCCCAGAACAGCGCAGCAGACGACGGCTGAATTGGCGTCATTTCGAGTTGAGCGTGGATCGCGATCACGAGACCGCCACCAGCAAGCGCGCACATTGCTTGCGGCTGCGATTCAAAGAGCGACCAGAGCCGCTCGGCGAGCAGGACCCAGCCCACCACGAGCGCGAGCGTGAGCAGGAGTCCGAAGACCAGTGCGGCCATGGACACGGGGTCGGCTTCTGAAAATACCGACGCGAAGATCAACGGCATGGACCCGCCGCGCTCCAGCCAAAGCCCCGCGAAGAACGCGGTCGCGGCAATGGAGCTGACGAGATACACGCGTTGGCGGGTGATGGGCGAGCGGTCTTGGGCTTGATCTGTTGGGAGAGCTTGCATGCCTGATCCGATGCGCCAGACTGCAAACATCGCGAGCAAGGCGAACGCGACGCCAAAGACTCCGAGCGTCGCGATCAGATCGAACAGGATGGAGTGGGGGCTCGTGACATCCTCGGGGCTGAGCGGCGGCTTGTGCTGTGAGTACGCCGATTGGAAGCCGGATGGGCCAACACCGGTGAGCGGCTTGTCGGCGATGATGTTCCCGGCTCCTTGCATGTAAAACCAGCGGAAGAGCGTGCTGGGTTCGGGAATTGTCTCGCCCACGAGGCCGCGCAGGACGATGCCGAGCACGGTGACCAGGACCGCTGCGCAGGCGATAGTGCCAAGGAGTCGTGTTGTGAGTCTGATCGACGGGAATCGCGCGGGGATCAGTCTGAAGACGGCAAACGCGATCATGCCGCCCATCGCCGCCGCTCCGATGCCGCCCTTGGACTTGGTAAGCAGCAGAGCGAGCAGGGCTGCGATTGCGAGCGTAATCACCGGTGCAGCAGCTTTGCTCTTACGCACAGACTGAGGCATCGTCACGAGCATCATCGCAAGCACCACGGAGCTCGCGCCGGCGAAGCTCGAGAGCACATTGGAGAGTCCGAACCAGCCCGTTGCTTCGCTCTGACGCAATCGCCGTTCATAGGCCTGGGCATTGGCCGAATCGGCGGCCCAGCCTTTGCTCTGAAAGAACGCATCCTTGTCGGCGTCGAACGATGCGACTGTCCGCGGTTGTTCGATCAGGACCTGGATGAGCCCCTTGGCCGCGAGCACAAGGACGAACGCGAGCAGGATGCCCGCGAAGAGCGATCGTGTGCGGCGGTCGCCCGCGACGCACCAAAGCCCGATCGCGCCCCAGATCGCACCGAGCCATGCGATGCCGATGCGTGCGTGTTCGAGGCTCAACCCGCCGTGGCGAGTGGCGTGGATCGCGACGCCGATCGAGCCGACCAGAGCCAAGCCCGATGCGATCGTCCGTGCCCGTCCGTCGGCTCTGTGCGCAAACAGAATCGCAACTCCCCCGGCGAGCAAGGTGAGAACGTCGAGCAGGATCGAGAGTGTTGGGCCGAGGCCGGTGAGTGACGCGCCGAGGACGTTCAAGAGCCCGCCCTCGCCCGAGCCTCCGATGGGTGTGTAGACCGTGAGCGGGTCGGCATCCCAGAACGGCAGGGGCGACTGGACGGCCATCGCGCGGAGAAGCGCGAGCGCGAGGATCACGCCGCCGGCGGCGAGTGCAACGCGCGATTGACGTCCCTCGTGCGGCTCATCCATCGTCAGCGTCCGGCTGAGAGACAAGCTTCGTACCACTCGCCCGCTCGAGCAGCGCAAGCACGAGCAGCAGGATCACAGTTTGAATTGCGAGCAGCAGCGCACCCCAGGGTGGGAGCCAAGGCAGGACGACGCCGGCGAGCCCGGTCGCGGCGGTCAGGGCCGCAATGACCGCCGCGGTCTGGCGCACGCTCAGCCCTCGGCGGGTGAGCCGATGCGAGAAATGCTGCAGGTCGCCTTTAAATGGGCTCTTGCCTTGGCTGATGCGCACGAGGGTGACGCTCGTGAAGTCATAGAGCGGGACCGCAAGGATGAGCAGCGGCACGAACACGCCGTGTGCGCCGGCTGCGTGCGTGCCAAGGTCCAGATCTGGGGCGTAGTAGGTTGCGCGCGTGGTGAGGAACGCGAGCAGGAAGCCGATCACGAGCGATCCGCCGTCGCCCATGAAGACGCGCGCGGGGTGGAGGTTGAACACCAGGAAGCCGAGGATGGATCCCAGGAGCAGCGCGAGCCCTGCGGCGACGAACCAATGGCCCGTGAGGAGCATCGCCGCGAGCAGGCATCCGCACGCGATCGCTCCGGCTCCCCCGGCGACGGCGTCCATGTTGTCCATGAAGTTCATGGCGTTGGACACCACGCCAAACCAGAGCACGGTGATAGCAATCGAGGCCCAGGTCCCGCCGACGCGTCCGTCGAGCAGTTCGAGCAGGCGGGTGCCGGTGAGGAGCACGACGCCTGCGCTCACTGTAAGGATGACCCCGAGCTTGAGGAACGGCCCCAGCGGACGGCGGTCATCCACGAGTCCGAGGACGTGGATGATCGCGACTCCCAACAGCAGCCAGAGGGCGCTGGAAGATTCGGCTTTCAGGCCCGCGACGAGCTCGGCGTTGAGCGAGGGGATCATCTCGGAAATCGATTCGCCCATCGCGGAGAAAACGACAACTCCGATGATGACAGGCAGACAAAATGCGAGGGTGATCGCGACGCCGCCGGTGTTAGGAACCTGTCGGCGGGCCATCTTGGTCTGGCCTTCAATGGCGTCGCTATCCAGCGCACCGAGGCGATGACTTAGACGGATCACGCCCCAGGTCGCGGGTAGTGCGATGGCGAACGAGATCGGAATGAGTAAGAGACAAAGCCAGACCATGTGCGCAGAGTGTACGAGGTGTTCGGTGATGAATGCTGGCCAGTGGAAGTGGCAAGTTTTGGCCAACGCAAAGGCGTGTTGACCAGGCTTGGCCAGAGAGTACAAAAAAAGAACCGGCCGCCGGCAGACAAGGGGCGAGTGTTACCTCCAGACACTCGCCACGCTTGCACTTGCCGGCAGGCCGGTGGAATCGCCGTCCCGAGCGGGTGGATCGGGGACGGTGACAAATCGAGAGCATCGTGCGTTTTCAACCGGCGTTACGTATTCCCTGCAACGCCGGGGTGAATCCCCATCTCTTTCTCTCCATCATGAGCTTTCACCCCTGATGCAAAGGAAACTATCAGGTGCTGGCCCTAGATGCAACCGGATTCGCACCCATTTTAGGTGGTTTATTTGAACCTTTGCATTCTGCTGCGCATCCAGTGCGCATGCCGTCAAACCAACCAACTCTCGGCTTCGAGTTTTTGCGGAACGTACGTCTCGGTAACGTAGCTGATGTTCTTGGTGATGAGCGATTCCACTTCCATCTTGAACCCATTCTTGAGTAGTTGATTGATCTCGCGTTGCCAACCTTTGTGGTCCTTGAACCACGGGTAGTTCATGATCTGTTTGGCGCGCGAAATGTCGCGATCGTTGAGATCGATCTGCACGTCGTCGGAGAGATCGTGTTCCTGATAGTCCTTTGCGCGCAGGCCGATGTACTTGGCATCGGGGATCGCCAGGCGCTCGGACTCAAACGCGAGTGAGATCGAGCCTTGCTTGATAACGCTGTAGATATAATGTCCCCAGGGATCGCAATCGAGCAGGCAATAGACGGGTAGGCCAAGCTCGTTGTGCAGGCGATGCAACAGGCGTCGCACGCCGCGGGGCGGCTGGCCGCCGCCTTCGGTCAGGATGCAGTTGTGGGTCTTCCAGAACTTGTCCTCGTTGAATCTGCTCCAGACCGTGTTCTTCTCGACATGGAGGATGAAGTCGGCATCGCAGTCTTTGAACTGGATGACGTCGGGTTCGACGATACTCGGGATCGCGTATCCGCCCGAGCCCATGCGCCTGCAGTCGATCTCATCGCCCGAATCGATGATGGTAATATTGCCGACCATCGTGCCGGCCTTTTTCGCGAAGATGTGCAGCTCCTCGCGGAGGCTGCCCATGGAGACCTCGAGATCCTCCAGGACGCTGTCGGACTCGCGCTGGTCGTTGAATGTTTTCTCGCCCTTGGTGCCCTGGATGGTGTGCAGGGACTTGTAGAACATGGCTCGCAGGGACAGCGTTTTGTGCTGTTCGATGAGGTCCTTGACGCTCTGGGCGTGCAGGAGTGTCTGCATGAACAGGCGGGCGTGGCGGAGGTCGAAGAGGCGGCGCTGCTGGGTGGCAGCGCCCATCTGGAGGATGCGTTTGCTCTTGTTCCACTTGGTGTTGGCCAGCGAGCGGGTGGGGATGTCCATCGTCGGCTCGCGGCCGGCCAGGCTCGAGCGCACGACGCGGTCGGTCATGGACAGGAGATTGTCAAGCGTGCGGTCGTCTGCGGGGGCGCTCGTCGCGGACCGCCTGGCACTGGGCTTGCTGGTCACCTTCTTGCGACGGGTGGTTGTTTTCTTGGCCATGGCTCAGGCCTTTCTGCGTTGGCTTGTCGAGGCCTTGGTGCGCGATGTCTTTGTGGGTTTCTTTTTCGCGGTCTTCTTCGTTGACTTGCCGGTGCGTGGCTGCATCTGTTTGACACCAAACA
>JAJFJO010000183.1 GCA_021774015.1 Gammaproteobacteria bacterium | reverse complement strand
AATAAGTGGGTGAAATTGAGCGGCTGGGCAGACAAGGCCGCTGCTGAAAAGGAAATTGTTGCGAGCGTAGAGCGTTTTAGTTCGAAAAAAGCAGTGGTTTAGTGATGTGTGTAGATGAGGCTGCTACAAAATATGGACTCCTCCATGCATCATCTGATTAGCATTAAAACGCCGAAGGCGTAAAATCTATCAAGCCCAGCCTTAAGGAGCGCAAGCGACGCAAGGCTGGGACAGCAGCACGCACACAGTGCAAGCCCTGAAAGGGCGTGACCCTTAAAGTATAAGAGATACAGAATACAAGAGGTACGGAATGCTATTTTTTGAAAACCCACTCGATCTATCAGATCCAAAACGTACAGATCTAACAACGTATTACCATATGGATGAGGCTCAGTGCGTTAATCTTTTATTAGAGGAGCTGCATTTTTCCACGGATACTGAGCAGAAAATAGAAACCCTCGCAACCCAGCTCGTTGAAACGGTGCGTGAACAAACATCCAAAAAAGGCGGTATTGAAGCATTTATGATGCATTACGATTTATCGACCGAAGAAGGCATCATGTTAATGTGCTTAGCGGAAGCACTTCTGCGCATCCCTGATAAAGAAACTGAAGATTTATTGATTCAAGATAAATTAACCGGTGCTAATTGGGAGCAACATGTTGGCGTTAGTGAATCCTCTCTCGTTAATATGGCAACTTGGGGGTTGGCTTTAACCGGAAAAGTATTAACAACTGATGAGCAGCCTGGAAAATTTAAAAAATTATGGAAAGGGCTTGTGCGTCGTAGTGGTGAACCTGTAATTAGGCAGGCAGTGCGTGAAGCAATTAAAATTATGAGTTTGCAATTTGTGTTGGGTCGAGTTATTGAAGAAGCATTAAATCGATCTGCTGAGCTTGCAAAAAAAGGCTATTCCTATTCATATGATATGTTAGGTGAAGTGGCTCGCACACAAAAAGATGCAGATGCTTATTTTGTTTCATATCAGCATGCGATTGAAGCAATGGGTAAAACGACTAAAGCTAATGACAATATTTTCCATGGCCCAAGTATTTCAGTAAAATTATCGGCACTGTACCCACGTTATGAATTTAAACAGCGTGACATTGCTATTCCATTTTTAACAGAGCGTTTAAAAACATTAATGCGTGCTGCTAAGCAAGCGAATATCAGTGTTACTATCGATGCTGAAGAGGCGGATCGTTTAGACATGTCTTTGGATATTTTAGAAAGTTTATTGTCCGATAAAGAATTTACAGGTTGGAATGGTTTAGGCCTGGCCGTTCAGGCGTATCAAAAACGTGCATTGCCCTTGATAAAATGGCTGATTGATTTAGCGAGCCGTTTAAAAAAACGTATCCCTGTACGCTTGGTGAAAGGTGCTTATTGGGATAGTGAAATTAAGCATGCACAGGTGGAGGGCTATTCTAATTACCCTGTTTTCACACGCAAAGCGTCTACCGACGTGAGTTATTTAGCGTGCGCGAAAAAAATGTTATCGCAACAAGAAGTTATTTATCCGCAATTTGCTACACATAATGCCTATTCTGTTGCCGCTATTTTAACGATGATGGGTGATCATCGTGAGCATTATGATTTTGAATTTCAAAACCTACAAGGCATGGGTAAAGAGCTGCATGATCAAATTGTGATGCAAGATGCGATGGGGTTGCCGTGCCGTATTTATGCGCCTGTGGGTAGCCACGAAGATTTATTGCCGTATTTAGTGCGACGTTTATTGGAGAATGGTGCAAACAGTTCGTTCGTCAATCAAATTGCAGATAAACAAACGCCAGTATCAGCCTTGGTTGCTAGCCCAGTTGCTATGTTGCGAGGTTACATGCAGATTCCTAATAATAGGATTCCCTTGCCTAAAGATATTTATGGTGCACGACGAAAAAATTCAGCAGGTCTGGATTTGAGTGACTATGAGCAACTTATTGATTGTTCGCGTGCTATGGAAAAAGCACAGCACATTGCTTGGAGTGCTACACCCTTCAATCGTCCTGTTAAAGATTCTGATCATGTGATTAATGTGTTGAGCCCAAGTAATCGCGATAAAGTGGTTGGTCGATTAGTGGAAGCAAGTGAGGGTGATGTGGAGCAGGCGCTGCAGAATGCGACAGCTGCATTTTCAACCTGGAGTGATCTGCCTGCTGATGAGCGATGCAACGTGTTAAATCACTTGTCGGATTTATTAGAAGAGCATCGATCTGAACTTATGATTTTAGCGATTTGTGAGGCAGGGAAAACACTACCCAATGCGATTAATGAAGTGCGTGAAGCGGTCGATTTTTGTCGTTATTATGCCAAGGTTGCTGAAAAAATCATGGCTGATAAAGAGTTGTCAGGGCCGACGGGAGAGCTTAATGTATTGCGCATGCGTGGTCGTGGTGTATTTGCGTGTATCAGCCCGTGGAATTTCCCTATAGCTATCTTCGTTGGCCAAGTGGTGGCAGCTTTGGTGGCGGGAAATTGTGTGATTGCAAAACCGGCAGAACAAACGCCTTTGCTAGCAGCACGAGTCGTTGAGTTAGCTTACGAAGCTGGTGTTCCTAAAGGTGTTTTACAATTGCTTCCAGGGCGCGGTGAAATTGTTGGTGCAAAGTTAACAGAAGATATGCGTGTGGTCGGTGTGATGTTTACCGGCTCGACAGAAACCGCAAAAATGATTCAGCAATCGCTAATAAAAAATCCCGAGCGTCCTATTATTCCTTTTATTGCAGAAACCGGTGGCATCAATGCAATGATTGCCGATTCAACGGCATTGCCAGAACAGTTGATCGCTGATGTGATTGGATCCGCTTTTGATAGTGCTGGCCAACGTTGCTCTGCATTACGTTTATTGGTGGTGCAAGATAACATTGCCGATACCGTAATTGAGATGTTGCAAGGTGCTATGCAAGAGCTGGCGGTTGGCAATCCTTTATTATTAAGCACGGATGTTGGGCCTGTTATTGATAAAGATGCACAAACGATGTTGCAGGCACATATTAATGAAATGAATAAAACCGCTAAACTGATTTATCGCGTTGAGTTGCCTGAATATACTAACCATGGCACATTTATTGCACCGCATGCATATGAACTCGATAATATATCGCTACTAAAGCGCGAAGTGTTTGGACCTGTTTTGCATGTGGTTAGGTATCAGCAGGATGAACTGGATGATATGATCGATGCGATTAATGATTTGGGTTATGGGTTAACGTTTGGTGTGCAAAGTCGCATTAATGCCCAAGTGGATTATATTAAAAATCGCATTAAGGTTGGGAACATTTACGTTAACCGCAATATTGTTGGTGCGGTTGTGGGTGTGCAACCGTTTGGTGGTTGTCGCTTGTCGGGCAGTGGCCCAAAAGCCGGCGGCCCACATTATTTAGCACGTTTATGTAATGAAATTAGTATTTCAATTAATACCACAGCCGCCGGTGGTAACGCATCGTTAATGGCACTGGGTGATGAGTAAAGGAACTCTTATGAAAGCGTTAGGATTCAAAAAGCACGGTGAGTTTGACGTCATGGAGCTCTTGGGTTTACCAAAACCCACGCCTGGCCCCGGTGAAGTGCTTATCGACATTAAAGCTAGCGCATTTAATCATCTTGATATCTGGATACGAAAAGGTTGGCCTGGTTTAGATTTAGAGTTGCCACATGTTAGTGGCAGTGATGCGGCTGGCATTATTGCTGAAGTCGGTGAGGGTGTTGACACACTTGCAATAGGTGATCGTGTTGCTTTAGATCCGGGTATTAATTTGTGTGAAGATGAATATACCCAAAGAGGCGAGCCGAGTGTTAGCCCAGGATTTAAAATTATTGGTGAAGATCGACGTGGCACGCATGCTGAATATATTGCTGTGCCTGCAAAAAATTGTGTTGCATTACCGGAATCTATTTCTTTTGAAACTGCAGCCGCTGCTGGTCTAGTGTCCGTTACCGCATGGCGCATGTTAATGAAACGCGCGAACATTCAAGCAGGTGAGAAGATTTTAG
>JAJFJO010000182.1 GCA_021774015.1 Gammaproteobacteria bacterium | reverse complement strand
GACCATCTTTATCAGTCACGACAGAAAAAGACTGTGGTGGTGGCGCCGTATTATACAAGCTTGAAGAATTCGTATTCGATGACGCATTAGCAGCATTTTGCACATTACTCGCGTACATACACACTTCATTTAAAAATATTTTCTGCGCCAACCCCATGTCATTATATTTATTCATGCTAGGTGCCGCAGAAGAAGCCTGACCCATTAACGTATTAATAGCAGCAGAGTTTAGTGTGCGAGCTTGAGCACCTGGATCACGCCACAATGAACCACCATTATTAATATACTTCAAACCATAACTCCACGTTTGATCCGCAAGAGCAACACCTTGAACCACCACTTTCATAACCACATCTTGAAAAATAGAATAACCCGTGTTTGCATTTGGCAATAACAAACCAATACCTAAAACAATTTTCAACAATACCACCGCAATATTTTTATTCTGACCCATAAAAGAACCTTCTTGAGCAGACTTTAATACAACGGTAATACCGGTATAACCCAGCCATAAACCTGCAACAACCAAAATACCAATATTTAATTGATAAAACAGATGCCCTAGCATTTGACCCGAAGTCCCTTGCAGCACGCCACCTACTGTACCAAATACTTGCGCTAAATAAGCGACCGACAAATCGGTGTGATTAGCCACTGCACTCGATGAAATCGCTGGGTCTGGAGCCGCGCTAGCAACACCATACACGAGAAATAAAAATAGCCCTGAAAAAATCTTACCTGCCATTTTCTTCATTACTTTGACCCCTTACTAAACAGCGACTGATACCATTCTCGAATACTGCAACCTAAACGGCGTTGCTTCATTTGGAATAAATTAAAATGTTCACGAAACGCATAAGCGCCTAATACAAAACTCAGCATAAAACATACAACCCCAGACACTATTTGCCCCTGAGACCACAAATAAAACATATAGATAAAAATACTTAACGATAGTCCCGAACAAAACCACACAATATATTTACTGCTCTCCATACGCTTTTTTAAATCTTCTTCAGTAATATTGAGCCGCACTAAAGCTTGCTCGAAAGTTTCCTGCTTGATTTCATCTTGGTCTCCAGAGCCCGGCTTCAGAACCGCCTTAGCGATATTTTTCACAGTACCTGCATTCTCTTTAATTTGATCCAAACCGACCCAGCGCTTAGGGCTTAAACCTGATGTCACGGTTTTTTTAATCGCTTTCCTAACTCCCATGGACTTCCACCTCATTATGTCATTTTTGGTTCATCTGAGAGCCATCCTAGCACCACAACCTTAAGGTAACCTTAAAGGATCGTTAAATATGTGTTTTTTTCGCCTTCTTAATGTTCCCTTAAGCTTCATAGGCTAAGCTATCCCGCATACATCAATATTGAAGGGGCAACTATGCTAGATCTAAGCCACAAGGCTGTACACGAATTTTGGAGAGCCTACCAAGATCCGACCATTTATAAGGTGATTAGCTTTATGGAGGGTGTGGAAGATTGGACTCTCGATGGCGACCCTGAGCTAGAAACAGCGATCAATAAGCTAGGCGAGGCCCTAGATGATCTCGGCAGCATAGAGCTCGACGAAAAAGAGGCCTTTATTGAATTATGCGCACACATTACAACCGGCCGCGGACTACGCATTTTAATGTGCTTAGATATGGCCTACCCTGGCGCTGCAGCAAAGGTATTGATGCGTGCAGAAGAAGCCAGCAATACTGGAACCAGTAATGCCGGTATATTTTTACGCCGCAATATTGTTTTTGAACGGCTACGACTACTTGGACGCGTGTTTGCACCGGACCGCTTTGCATTGGTTTTAAAAGCTCTGGAGGGCAGTAGTAATGACTAGAGTAAAACATCTATCATTAGCAATCGTCGCATTAAGCTTTATGGGTGCAACCACCTACAGCTTGGCGTCGACTCAATCCAATAATCGATCGCAGCTAACCGCTACTTGTGGTGCTTACCTAACATCAACAACATTTAAACAAGATATGGCGAGCAACCCAAGCAAAGCACAAGCTGCTGCAGCAATTTTAGATCAAGGTATTAATCTTAATATTTGTAGCGCAAACACGAGCACATCAGAGTACTCTCCGCTCTCCGACGCACCTGCATTTACCAATGCAAACTTAAGTTGCGGTGCAGTATTACAGCAACGCGATTTTCTAGCACACTATTATGCAAGCGCTCCTAACAATAATGGCGGCATGGGTGCATCTTTCGGCAATAATTTCAGTGCAAGCGCACCGGCTGTTAACAATACAACACCAAGCACACAAAAATTCACAGAGAACCCACCAACAACGTCAAATACAAATACGGCGACACGCAATCCGTATATCGCCCCACCAATAACGGCGATAACCAACACAAATAAAAACACTGTAAATAGTAGTAACAATGGCGCTTCCACTAAAAGTTCAAATAACAAGTCCATTAACTGGTTTTAATGCACATAGGTACATAATCATGACGAAGAAACACATACATAAAATACTAGCAACGATTACTGTCACGGCAGCGGCAGTCGCACTATCAAGTGCCGCCCTTGCAGGGAATAAAAACCCGTTCCTTCCTGTAAACCAAGGTGGCAACCAGAGTAATAACAACTCGCAAGTTGTCGCTGCCATTCACGCATTCAGCAACAAATTTCAATCTTGGGCAAAATCCGTAAACAATGCCGCTTATGCTATCGACCAAAGCTTGCCCTCGCTGATGCAGGTTAATACTGGCAATAGTGCAGCGACAAAAGTGTTAAAGAAAAAAGTATACGATGCCAACCAAAACAATATTAAAAACTCATTGTCACAAATCTCTGATTCAACTTTAACTTACAGCTTCCCCACCCAACCAGTCGCTGCAGCAGCCTTACGTCGCATTAATAAAGATAGCCATCGCATCAATAATCTCACTAAAAAATTACCTGCAAGTGATACATTATATTCAGCGGTATTAGGTGTTGGTACGCGCTCTTACCTTCGCGGCGGGTCTGCACTCGCAAAACCAAAAACAAACAATGATAACTACTTTGATATGAGCACGCTGCTGGCACCTAACGCCTACACGCCGAAACAACAAAAAGCAGCGAGTGGTTTTATCACGTTTTTAACTAAAGATTACACGCCTTATACTCAAGGCATTGATTTTAACACACTAAGAAGTGCGTTAAACAACTACAAAAACAAACCTAGTGTCATTGCTGCCAAACTTAATGAACTAATGAACAGCCATCAATTTAAAACCTACCAACTAAATGTGCGCTCCGCTATCGCCGCTCGTTCTGTTGGGTTAAACAACATGAATTATTTATTGCAAGAACGCTCACCCATCAAAACAGAATCTCCCAATGCTCGCTTAGCTGAAGTGAGCAAAACAGTCTTGGGCGCTTCTTACAAACCTTGCTACAAAGGCCCTTGCACCTATGCAAGCCCTCTACAAGTATCTAATTATATCGCTGATCATCGTGTCGATAGCCCAGCTTGGTATGAACGTATGAAAACTGCATCACCCGCAACCGTTCAACGCGAAACGCTGTTTGTATTGGCTGAAATTGAAAATCAAAATCAGCAAGCGCATTTAGATCGTGAACGTATGTTAGCAACACTATCTGCGATGCAATTGCAATCTGCCGCTAGCAGTCAAATGCTAATGCGGGTTAAAGCAACTGATTTGAATAAAGAGATCAAAGATATTGCGAGTTCATTAAGGAAATAGTTAAAAAAATGCCTGTGACACATAAAGCATCACAGGCATCTTTGACTTTGAGCCGCGCACGCCAGTAAATCGGCCTACTCAACGACACGGTGTTATTGTTTTACTACACTTTAGGTGCTGGCGTCATTACAACATCACCACCACCAGCAGCAGCACCAGCACCAGCAGCAGCAAATGCTCCCGCGCCAGCTGCAGCAGCAGCCGCACCTGAAGAGAAGCCTAACCCAACAAGAGCAGCAGCTTTTTGTGCTTTAAGATTTTCTCCTATATCGCCAGCTTGAAGCTTCAACCGCTCAATATTAGGGTTGAAAATTTTAACTGCCGCTTTCACATCATCCGCTTTAGCAGAAGGATTCAATGCTGGGTGTTCTGCCAGCTCAGAAAAAGGAACTGTTCTAACAGCAGTTGATTCGGTGAAATCCATAACGTCGCCAACTAAGTCTTTAATACCAGCTTCCTTACTAGCATCAGCCTTTAATGCCTCAAAAGCAGCTTCCAAAGCCTTCATTGTATCCTCAGAAAGAGGGCAATCACTGTCTTTCTCACCTTTCCACTCCTTCAAAGCAGCAATATTCTTCCCTAAATCGCCTAGAGATACTTTATTACCATGACGATCTGCTTCAAAACCATTAAATTTAAAGTCAATTAAATTTTTAGTATTGCCAACCATCCTAGTCATTGCAGTACTCAGGCTAGCCATCATGCCATCAAGCTCTTCTTTCGTATAGACTTTGCTATTATCTAGCCATACACCCATGCGAGAAAGATAAATGCCTGATGTCGCTAATAGTCGCTGTACTACATTCGTGTTGTCTAAATCAAAGTACTCTTGTTCATCACTGCTTGAACGCGCAATAATATTGCGAAAAACGGGGTGATTAAAAAATTCTTCTTTAACCTCACGATTTGCTGTTTGCTGATAAGTCTCTCCTGGGTTAGCTTTACCATTAATACAGATTTTTTCACCATTCCAAGGCCTTGCATCCTTAAAAAGCATAACAACAACTTCAGGATCACCACCAGTTTCAGATGCTTGAAGAAAAGCAAACATACGTCCAGCACTATGATCAAATGTTTGTTTCCCTATGCTATCTAGGCTTTTTACTTTTCTTTCCAGTTGATCACGGTAATCTTTGAGAGTAGGCAACGTCTGCTTAGCCACCTCAGTTAGATGCCAGCCAGCTACAACACTATTTGCTAGCGTACCTTCCGCTTTTTCGATCTCGGCACCGATCTCTGCCATTCTAGCCTCTAAAGCTGTTTTTGCTTCAGTCTTCCAGCCATCACCAAGAGCTTCGTCAATTGTCTTAAAACCTCGATCCCAATCCGCCTGTTGTCTAGACATATTCTATTCCTCTCTAAGTTATATTAATTAAAAAGCATAATGCTCATACATATTGAACGGTTAACAATTTACTACACCTGGGAGTTGAGTCAAGAAAATAGTTTTTATTATAAAATAAGCAATCGATCGATAGGTTTTGGCTTGCTAAACACTACGACGCAAAATAGAAAATTAGCAGAAAAAACAAGCACTTTTACAATGAATCTCCACATAGAACAAAGGCCTATTCAAGCTTAAGCAGAGCAAACTTACAATCCTTATGGTAACATTGAAACCAATGAATTTATTTTTCACTGTGAATTTACAAACAGCATTAATTAAAGCTCAAAAACCAAAGCTCCTTAGCCTCAAAAAAAACATTAGCTTCCAACATCATTACGATACAACTGCGGGTTTAATTTTTCGTCATTGTACATTTTAAATTGATGGTACACGCGAAAAGTGCGCGTGCCTGCAACAATAGCATCTAAAAGTTCTTGCAAACACTGTTTTAACTGATCTAGCTGCGCTGCAATTACATTGCATTTTCTCTGGCAATGTTCAACATGCTCAGCGTTAACATCAGCGCGCATCGTTTGTTCATGCATATGATAATATTTCAGCGCTAAAATCGACAAGCGATCAATAATCATTCCTGGCGTTTCTGAATGACACGGGCAATCTTGCTGCGGTTGATAATGATGAAAAATCCATTCGTCCATTTTTTCCATACAATTATTACGCTGCTGGTTGTAACCATCAATATTGCGCTTGGCTTTATACACATACTCCGCACCCATATCATCACGACGCGCTTTATCTTCATCGTGCCATAACAAAAAATTATTCATATGGTTTTCTTCGACAAACGCATACACATGACTCTCTGTGATCGCACATTCTTCATTATGCCATTGCATGGTTTTTTGTTTTTGCAGATCAACTAATTTGCTTACATCAATTTTCATGGTTTATACTCTCGCGTAAATATCTTCAAAACGAACAATGTCGTCTTCCCCTAAATAGTCACCAGTTTGTACTTCAATCACTTCAAGCGGCACTGTTGATTCATTCCATAAACGGTGCTTGGTGCCAATCGGAATATACACCGATGTATTCGGTTGCAACACCAACTCCTCTTCATCTCGAATCACACTCGCTGTGCCTGATACAACCACCCAATGCTCCGCACGGTGATTGTGTTTTTGCAATGATAATTTGCCACCTGGATACACCGTTATTTTTTTTACTTGAAAATCTGAGCCTTCCGCCACTGATTCATAAAAACCCCATGGTCGATACACCTTGCGATGCAATTGCGCCTCTTTACGTTTCACGGATTTAAGCTGTTTAACAATTTTTTTAATGTCGCCACTCTGATGTTTTTTTGCAACTAAAACAGCATCTGCTGTTTCAATAACAATATGATCATCCAACCCCACCGCTGCAATCAAACGATCGTGTGAACGCACGTAAGAGTTGCTGACATTCTCTGTCAACACATCACCGATTAGTACATTTCCATCTTGATTGGCCTCAGCGACTTCCCATAGCGCTGTCCACGAACCAATGTCATGCCACCCTGCAGACATCGGCACAACAACGGCATTATCAGTTGGCTCCATCACAGCATAATCAATAGAGTCATCTTCACACGCAGAAAAACTCGCTTTATCAAGCAAGGTAAAATACAAGTCTCGCTGACTCGCCTCGAACGCCTCACGGCATACTGCTGCAATTTGAGGTGCAAATTTTTCTAGTTCATTTAAATAAACGGATGCTTTAAAGAGAAACATACCGCTATTCCAATAATAATCACCCGACGCTAAATATGACTCCGCTGTTTCTTTACCCGGCTTTTCAACAAACTCAGCAACACGATAAGCAGTTTCTTTAGATAATTCTTCACCAACGTGAATGTAGCCAAAACCTGTGTCAGGTCTTGTCGGGGCGATACCGAAAGTCACCAAATTATTATTTTGAGCTTGCTCACATGCTGCTAGCACAGCTCGCGAAAAAACATCGGTATCATTTAACAAGTGATCCGCCGGTAAAACTAATAAGGTAGGGTCGTCATCCGTCTGCATAGCATGCATTGCTGCTATTGCAATGGCAGGTGCGGTGCCGCGCCCGACAGGTTCTAGAATAATATTGCTGGGTTCCACATTAATTTGGCGCAGTTGTTCTGCAATGATAAAACGATAATGCTGATTACAAATAACAAGGGGGGGAGCAACACTATCTAACTCTTGTGTTCTGAGTATCGTTGTTTGCAATAAACTGTGTTGGCCCACCAAGTTAAGCAATTGTTTCGGATAATGTTCTCGTGACAAGGGCCATAACCGATTCCCAGAGCCTCCTGCCAATATAACGGGCACTATCATGTACACTATCCTTCGATCATTGCTAAGGCCGGCATTATAGCAGTCAGCGCTAGCCCAGGATAGCCTCGATAACACGCTCCGGCGTTAAATTTTCAAAACAGGCCGGAGCCACTTTGGACTTACCCTGATAATAACATTGACGCTTAAAACAAGGGGCACAAGGGAAATTAGCGCTCAACGCCTTTTGCCGCTGACCGATCGGACCGGTAAGTTCAGCACTGGTAGGGCCAAAAAGCACAACCAACGGCACATCAAAAGCCTGGGCAAGGTGCGCAAACCCCGTATCTACAGCCACAACACCTGCTGCCCCGGCGATAACTTCAGCCATCTCCTCTATATTAAGGTCTGGCAATACCTGTGCGCCATCGATACCATGACTCAATCGTAAAGAGCGATCCTTCTCAACAACATTCCCCCAAGCCAGCTTTACCTGATACCCGGTATCGACCAACATCTGTACCAGCTTTTTCCAATACACTTCAGGCCAATGTTTGTTATCCCAGGTTGTGCCATGGCACAACACAATAGTCGGCGCCACAGATACTTGTGAAAATCGCGCCCGATCCAAGCCAAAATCAGGCTGTTCATTGCCCAATGAATAATCAAATGCCTGGCTAAATAGTTGACGAACTCGGGTAACGGCGTGCAGCTCTCGACTCACAGGAATAGTGTGTCGATATAGCATTGAGGCTAGGGGCTCCCTAATCGAGTGCCGATTATAGCCATAAGTTTGACCGTGAGCTTTTCTCGCGACCAACGCACTTTTCAATAATCCCTGCGCATCAATCACAACATCATAGTGAGTGTGCTTTATACGCTTGCAGAACGTTTTATAATCATCGCTGAATCGGCTTTTCAACCAGTTTTTACGCCAACGCCTCAAAGCAATAGGAATAACAGTATCCACGCCAGGGTGCCACTTGGGTATATAGGCAAAGCGCTCCTCAACCACCCAGTCTAAGGTGGCACCTGGCATCGCTCGTTTTAAGTCTGTTATTGCAGGTAACGCATGAATCACATCCCCCATCGAGGACATTTTGATAAGTAAGATTCTCATGCGGTCAGGGTATAATGCGCTTCACAATAGGGACACACTGCCGTGCCAGTTTCCTCAATCGCAAGATAAACACGAGGGTGCGCATCCCAAACACGCGTATCCGGCAGCGGGCAGCATACAGGCAAGTCCGCTTTGGTAACTTCATAGTGCCGCGAAACACAACCTTGTTTCTCTTCGTTCATTTTAACCCCTAATTATCGTTCTGCTGCTATTCTAGCACTAGTCAGCGCACGAGCCAATTGCTATAATTCCCCCAATTCTCACACGCAAATATTGAGGCCACTCTAATGGTAAAATACGAAACCCTATCCACCATCCCAGTAAATGAAGAAAGCATTGTGTTACGTTCCCACTCTTTGCCAGAGCTCGTTCATATGGAAGACTCAGCATTTTCAGTGCTGTGTGATTTTAGCCACACAAAGCCGTTTACTATTCATGATAGTGAGAACATGGAAGAAGCGATCCATGAAATGAAGGCGACTGGTGCGCATATCCTGATAGTTATTGACGATGAAAACCACATCACAGGCTTGCTAAGTTCTGAAGATTTACTCGGAGAAAAACCGATTAAAATTA
>JAJFJO010000181.1 GCA_021774015.1 Gammaproteobacteria bacterium | reverse complement strand
AATATCGCGTTTTTCTAATTCACGCGCTGCTTGTATACCTTCCCAGGTAGAAGCGATTTTGATTAAAATACGATCTTTATCAATACCTTGTTGGTCGTATAGCTCAAGAATTTTTTCCGCGGCTTTTATAGTGCCTTGAGTATCAAATGATAAGTGTGCATCAACCTCTGTAGATACTCGCCCGGGAATATGTTTTAAAATCTCCACACCAAAGTTAACCATCAGCTTCTCTGCAGCAATATTGATTTGTTGGCATTGATCACTTGTGGCGTTTTTTGCATAGTGTATTGCATCATCAACTAGATGCTTGTATGCCGGCATGGATGCTGCTTTTAGCAGTAAAGATGGGTTAGTGGTGGCATCTTGCGGGCGATATTGTGCGATGGCGTTGATATCACCTGTATCTGCGACAACAGTTGTGTATTGTTTAAGTTGGTCTAGCTTGTTCATTCATATTCCCCATTTTGTTGCTGCAATGGAAACTCACGTAATTTCCGGGGCAACAGCTTTGTTTTTCTTTAAGTGCAATAACAACAACGAAATCGCCGCGGGTGTTACACCCGAAATTCGTTGTGCCTGCGCAATCGTTTGTGGGCGCACATCCATTAGTTTTTGCTGCACTTCTGTTGATAAACTTTTTATAGTTAAATAATCAAACGTGCTTGGAATTTGCAGCTGTTCGTTCTGTGCAGTGCGCTCGATATCTTTTTGTTGGCGCTCTACGTAACCTGAATATTTCGCTTGAATATCAACCTGCTCTGTAATCGTATCGCAGCAACGACCCGGCGCATAACACTCTATCTGTGTAAGCTGCTCATAGCCTACCTCTGGTCGGCGCAACAAATCAATGCCATTATATTCTCTTTCTATTTTTTTATTAAAGCGTGTTTCAAATTGCTGCGCTGATGGCGTTCCTGGCTGGATCCAAATAGACTTTAATCGTTGTTGCTCTGTCGCAATGGCCTCACGCTTTTCATTAAACACTGTCCAGTGCGCTTCATCGATCAAGTGTAATTGTGTGTACGCAAGTTCTGTCAAACGTAAATCAGCATTATCTTCTCGCAACAATAAACGATGTTCTGCACGACTGGTAAACATACGATAGGGTTCTTGTGTTCCGTTGGTAATTAGGTCGTCGATGAGCACACCGATATACGCTTGATCACGGCGCGGTGACCAAGGTGCTAATGCTTGTGTTTGTCGTGCAGCATTAAGCCCTGCAATTAAACCTTGTGCAGCAGCCTCTTCATAGCCCGTCGTGCCATTAATTTGCCCTGCAAAATACAGACCATTAATAAATTGTGTTTCTAATGATGATTTTAAATCACGCGGATCAAAAAAATCATATTCAATCGCATAACCCGGCCGCGTAATATGACAATGTTCTAAACCTTTCATGCTACGCACAAAGGCCTCTTGAGTGTCATACGACAAGCTTGTTGAAATTCCATTTGGGTAAACCTCTGGCGTATTAAGGCCCTCGGGCTCTAAAAAGATTTGATGAGCGTCGCGCTGTGCAAATCGCATTACTTTGTCTTCAATAGAAGGGCAATAACGCGGACCCGTACCTTCAATCACACCAGTATACATAGGCGAATCTTTTAAGCCGTCTCGAATAATATCATGTGTACTGCTGTTCGTATGCGTGATATAACACGATGTTTGCTCGGGGTGCTGCGAGAGATTGCCCGTAAAGCTGAAAATAGGCGTCGGTGAGTCACCAGGCTGTTCAGTCAACACACCATAGTTAATCGTGCGGCCATCAATGCGCGGGGGGGTGCCTGTTTTTAAACGCTCAACGCGAAAAGGCATCTCCCTGAGTCGGTTTGCTAGAGCAATGGACGGTGGATCGCCAGCGCGTCCACCCTGAGATTGCTTCATGCCAATATGGATCTTACCCCCAAGAAAAGTGCCTACAGTGAGCACTACCGCGGGTGCATAAAACGTCAAACCCATTTGAGTCACTACGCCAGAAATGGTGTTATTTTCGATAATTAAATCATCAACAGCCTGCTGAAAAATCCAGAGATTTTCTTGATCTTCCAAAGCCTTACGGATATAGGCTTTATATAATACTCGGTCCGCCTGAGCTCGCGTAGCCCTCACAGCTGGGCCCTTGCGAGAGTTAAGCACACGAAACTGAATGCCCGCATGATCAGCCGCCTTAGCCATCACGCCCCCCATAGCGTCGATTTCCTTGACCAAGTGACTCTTACCGATGCCACCAATGGCTGGATTACAAGACATTTGACCTAAGGTCTCGATATTATGAGTTAAAAGCAGGGTTCTCGCACCCGCACGCGCGCTGGTGAGGGCTGCCTCAGTACCCGCGTGGCCGCCGCCAACAATAATGACGTCATATGTTCGGTTGATATTCATAGGTCGTGAAGTGTAACATAACTGAACAAAGGTGCAATTTAATTAGCGGTCGTGTGGTCGACTACACTCTTTATTAACTCCAGGCTTTTCCAGTGCCCATGAACATAGTCATAGCCTGTAATGTTAGCGATGGGCTTTAAGGTCAATTTAAGTTGTTTTGCGCGTTGATTTAATAGTGCTTCGTGCTTGTTTGAAATAAGGGAAATTTCGTTAGGCCTCAGGAGTAATTTTTTAATATTTGAATAACTGCCTGTTAAAACCACATTATGCGTACCGAGATAAAAAACCAAACTGGGCTCTGTATAATCAACTGCGATGAGTGGGTTTTGAGCGGATATTATATGTGGCATTTTTTGTTGAAGCACCTGCGCAACGTGTTTGCTGATCCACAAATTGTTTAAACTAGGTAATACATTTTGATACAAAAACGTGACTGTCATGATCACTCCAACTACGGCTGCAAAAACAGCGGCATTATTTTGTTTTTTTAATAACAGTATAGGAATAATAAAAACCATTAGAGCAACAACAATAATAGAACACCAGGCACCTGGTTGGATGTGTTGTGACAATGTTAATGAGACAAAAATTATGGCGGTTATAAATAAAGCGCTATAAATAATCCATACACCATATAAAGTTCGTATCACAATGTTGTTAGCCAGGGTGAATTCTTTTATATGCTGCAAGCCTAGCGCACACAATAGTGCGACAGCAGGATATAACGGTAATACATATTCGGGCAGCTTGGTTGGAATAAGTGCAAAGATAAGCCATGATGGAATTAACCAAGCTAATAAGAATTTTGTATTTATTTGAGCGCGTTCACGCCAAGCATACACAGCACCAAATCCTAGAAAAATAGAGGCTGGCCAGAACATCAACGGTAACAACATCAGAAAAAAACCGGGTGGGAAGCCATGTGACTGTTGTCCATGCGTTAATTTTGGTAATGCATCTCCACGAAACATATCAAGCAAAAAATTGCTGTGCCCAGCGAGACTTAATGGTATTAGCCAGGCTAGCGTTAGCACAATAAGCAGTGAGAATCCTTGCAATGGTTTTAAGTGTTTTACCCAGTTGATGCGCTTTTCAACAAGGCACAAACCCATTATTGTCGCAAACCCAACGAGCGGCGTGATCCCTTTAATTAAAACACCCGCAGCCATTGCCGCCCAAAATAACAAGGGCCACACCCAGTTGATGGCTTGTTGTTGTTTTATCTGAAGGTAAATTCGCCATAAGCTGATTTGCATAACAACCATTGTGAACAACAATACAGCATCCGTAACGACTAGGTGCGATTCGATAATGAGCAACAATGATGCTACCAACAATGCGGACGCAATAAAAGCGACTGGTGTTCCAACTATTTTTCTTGACAAACCAAATAAGGCTAACACGGACAAAAGGCCTCCCAACAAGGAGGACAATCGATAGGCCCAGGCATTAGTACTTTCTGTGGTGCTAAATGTTTTTACCGCCGCTGCTTGTAACCAATAAATGCCCGGTGGTTTTAAGTGCCGGGCTTTATTTTGGAAATTCACTGTAGTGTAATCATGGGTTTCCAACATTTGCTTGGTAGCTTGTGCAAAGTGCGCGGAATCTTGATCCATTATGGGTAGGGTAGACATGCCCGGTAAATAGCAGAGCAAACATAATAATATTAAAGCCAGGTAGGGCAGTGTTTGTTTGGTTTTTATCATCTTGATCCTTAATATCACTTCAAAACTTAAGGCTGACAGCACTAACATATTTCCGCATGCGCCTTATACTGGATCATATCAGATAAAGCAGACTGTGCATCCGTATATATTGGAATATCAGATTCCATATTGATAATCGACAAGACATGAGCCACATTGCTATTAGCTGCGCAACACATAAGATGCCCGTTGTGTTTATTAAGCTTATCTAGCAGTTGATATAATGCCCTAATACCGGCTGAACTTATATAATCACAACTCTCTAGATCAATAATATGACAATACTTTTCTTGAGAAATAAGTTGCTCTGTTGTTTCAACAAAACAGGAGGCTGTTTCTATATTAAACTGCCCCTTTAATTTTATAACGATGATACTTTCTATACTATGAGTTGTTATATCCATGTCGCCTCCTCTTTTGAATCTACCTTTTGAGCACTTGTCGATAACTCACTTCTTTATACAGCCATATTTTTCACCATCTGCAAATAATTTTTTCCATTCATGCTAAAATAATTAACCTCATCCATCAAACCTTGAATCAAACGAATGCCGCGCCCTCCGCTTGATGTCATTACAATATCTTTAATGGCCGTAATATCAAAAGGGGTTGTGTCATCGGCTATTTCCAGAGTTAGGTGTTTCTCATATAACTTCATCGACACGGTTATACTGGCACCTTGCTGCTCAGAGTAACCATAAAGGCATAAATTGGTTAAAGCTTCTTCCAGGCATACCATTAAATCCGTAATGAGTTTTTCGTCAACCTTATTGGCTAGCAGAAAACTCATTACTTCTATTTGAGTGGGGATAATCTCTTTTATATTATTATGACACAGACAGTAGTGGGTCTTTTTGCTCTTTGTCTCTTGATGAGTTTTATTTGCTGGGTTGCTTTTTTGAGGTTTAAACCAA
>JAJFJO010000019.1 GCA_021774015.1 Gammaproteobacteria bacterium | reverse complement strand
TTTTCATCACGCATCGGTGCAGTACACCCTTCCAAATAACTCACATACGCATTGTCATCCGCAATAATTAATGTCCGCTCAAACTGCCCTGTGTTCGCTGCATTAATACGAAAATACGTTGATAATTCCATCGGGCAGCGTACACCTTTAGGAATATATACAAAAGACCCGTCAGTAAAGACAGCAGAGTTTAATGCCGCAAAATAATTATCACGATGCGGCACCACTGACCCTAAGTATTTTTGAATGAGCTCTGGGTGATTATGCACCGCTTCTGAAAAAGAGCAAAAAATCACACCTGCTTCTGCCAATTTATCTTTAAACGTCGTTGCAACAGACACACTATCAAACACCGCATCAACTGCCACTCCGGCTAAGCGTGCACGTTCGTGTAACGGAATACCCAGCTTGTCATAAGTTTCTAATAATTTAGGATCCACTTCATCTAAACTTTTCGGCGCATCATCTTTTGACTTGGGCGCAGAAAAATAACTAATCGCCTGATAATCAATGGGGCTAATATTTAAGTGCGACCAATCAGGTTCTTGCATGGTCAACCAATGTCGATAGGCCTTAAGGCGCCATTCCAATAAAAATTCTGGTTCATCTTTTTTCGCAGAGATAAAACGAATCACATCTTCGTTTAAACCAGGTGGTAAAGTATCCGATTCAATATCCGTTATAAAACCGTATTCATAATTTTTATTAACCAAAGTATCTAATAGTTCATCTTGCTTCATGAGGTTTCTCTTTCTAACAATTTTTGCAGCGTGGGTAACTTATGCATTAGCAATGGCACAGAAATTTCATCCGTCAGCGGTTTCGACATATCAGACAAGCTCAAACTATTTAAGACATCATAAATGATTGTATTAATTAACTGCCAGTTGCTACTTAAACCACAACTGCTTGCTTGAGCACATTGACTCGCACTGTGGCTACATTCTGTCATCGCAGGTTTGCCATCAATCGCCGTGATAATACTCGCAACGCTAATCTTATCGGCCGGTTTAGCAAGCTGATAGCCACCCGCTGCTCCGCGAACAGAAACCAAAAGACCGGCTTCATTCAATAGCTTTAATACCTTGCTAACAGTGGGTGTGCCGATATGCAATTTTTCAGCTAACAGCGTGGCACTGTACCGCTGCGCACTGTGGCGAGCCAGGTAATCCATCACAAGGGTTGCGTAATCTGCTAATCTACTGATTTTTAACATTTTTTAATAGCCAATATCCTAGGAATTGGCATATAGTACCATAGCTGTACTAATTAAAAAAGAACAAGACTTCCCAACATGAAACAAGCTTAAAGCCGCCCCGCCATCAATATCAAAGGCATCTTAATATTTAACGTATCTTCAGAGCCGACCAGCTGCGCCAGTCGAGGTTCAAGCCACTCTTTAACAGGATCACTACCTAGCGCTTTTTTATAGCGCTGCACCGAAGACCATGTATTAAAATAACCCATCAGCGCATTAAGATTCCAATGCAATTGAATTGAAAATTCAGGTGTCACGATTTGCTCAAAGGGAAATGGAATGGTTTTATAATGCTGATCGATATGACGTCGTTCGGGTGGTCAATAGGAACCTACAATATCCGTATAAAACTCATTTATTAAACGATTAATTTTGTCATCCGGTGTTGATAATAAAGCATAGGTCCAAACAGCAAGAACACCATCCGCTTTTAGCACTCGCTTCACTTCTTGATAAAAGTTATCAAAATCAAACCAGTGAAGCGCCTGCGCTACAGCGATCAAATCCACAGAATGATTGTCTAAACCTGAATGTTCTGCTGTTGTAACTCGATATTCAATATTGTCTCTTTGCTCTGCATTTTGGATTTGCTGCTCGCTAGCATCCGTTGCAATCACTTTTTTAAAGTACGCTGAAAGACCCACTGCAGCCTGTCCATTGCCTGTGGCACAGTCCCACACAGCATCGTGCCGAGGAGCGATCGATGCAAGATATGCGAATAATTCTTTAGGATAGGTTGGCCTCGCCTGGCTATACTCCTGCGCGTGACCTGAAAAATGATCTTTAAATGACACTGAGCTTACCTCCTGTTTTAGCGATTACAGTCAGTATTACCCATACTGCATTATGTGACAATAAACATCAAAGCCCATCTCTTTAAGAACGCCCCAAACTATTGTTGGCAGTCAAAGTAGCTCCCTTTAAAATCAATTTTATTTTATTTGGCAAATTAGACTTGCCCTGATGAAACCACTGTATTGCATTACATGGAAATAAGCGCCAAAATTCATTTATGGTCATCATGAAAAACGTAGAAAAACGTATAATTCATTGAAATTACTTGATAATTTATGTGGCACTGATTAAAGGAAAGAACTTTGTTTATATATACACATTAAGCGACTATATATAAACAAATTATTGCAGAAAAATTTGTTTAATACTATACTTTAAACGTATATATATAAACAAATTGGAGGGGTCATGAAATTAGATCATTCGATATATCTTGATCATAGAAGTCCGGAATATCTGGAGCTACTAACCAGCCCAGAAAAACGCAAATCATTGGCCAAAATTGTATTACGTATTTTTGATTTATGGAAATTAGATTCAGTAACGCAATTAATGCTACTTGGCTTAGGCACAAAGAGTCGCGCATTGCTAACAAAATATCGCAATGGAGTGTCGCCAATAGCAAGCAATCAAGATGCTTTGCAACGGGTGGGTTATATCATTGCGATTTATCAATTATTAAAATCGTTGTATCCAAAAAATAAAACGTTACGCAATAACTGGGTTAAACGAAAAAATGCAAAATTAAAAAACCTAACTCCACTAGAAATAATGCTCAATGGCATTCCTGAGTTAAAACAAATAAATGCGCTATTACAATACCAGATGGTGAGATAAAGCATGGAACAACTATTTGAAAAACTGCAATCCTTTAAAAGTCATGCCTATGGAAATGTGGTTGAAGTTTCCGAAGATTTTTCTGAAGTTGCAAGCAATAACTCCGAATTAGAAGCCATTAATTTAGTGCTTCAGGTGATAGAAAAAACAAAAACCATAGATCCACACCAAGAGTTTTATTACGGTACAGCAATCAATTATCCATTCGAAACAAATAATTTCACCATGTCTCGATACTCTGATGGCTCATTTCCTATTTGGTACGGGTCAACTGACACTGAAACCACAATCTATGAAACCGCCTATCATATGCTTACTGATGAATCATCGATTGAGCCCGTTGAAAAAGATTCTATTATTTATCGTGACAGAGTAATTTACACTGTTTATTGCGATGCGATTTTAATTGACCTCATCGGAAAGCAAAAAAATTACCCTGACTTAATAAGCAACTCTTATACTTACACACAAGATATTGGAAAACAAATTCATCAGCAAGGGCACCCCGGGTTAATATCCCCATCCGCACGCTACAATGGCAACAATCTTGATATTTTCAGAAAGGAAGTATTATCCAACCCAAAACCAAAGCTGCATTTATCTTATGAACTCAACCTTAAATCTAGCGAGATTGCTATACTGTTTGAAGATGCAAAATATAATCGAATTATTAAATTTTGATTAAATGAAAATATTTAAGGAATACAAGCGAACAAACCTAATAAATTACACTGCAAAAGTTGAAAAAACTTGTAAAAATCTTTCTGGCATCATACTAATATAACCATTCTGAAATGCAAATGACCATACATGAATTGCCCAATAGGATCATTCAACCTCACACCCCTAAAACAAATCATCCATAGTTAGTTGGTTTTGAACAGCTTTAAGATAATACTTATTTTTCTTAACCCCAAATGGTGTAAT
>JAJFJO010000180.1 GCA_021774015.1 Gammaproteobacteria bacterium | reverse complement strand
AGGGGCATTGGTAACCAACTCACCATACTTTTCAAACAACGCCATAAAAAAGCCGCCTGTATTGTTTTGCTGTGGCCATATGCGCGCTGTTTTTTTAACTTCCGATGAAAAGCTCATATCCTGCCAAGACTGCAAACCCTCACTGAATGTAAATCCCGATATAGAAATAGGCTGCAATACAATTTGCCCTGGAAATTCCTGCAAAAACTGGTCCACAACCGCCTCATTTTCTAACGGAGAAAACGTGCAGGTCGAATAAACAATTTTTCCACCCGGTTTACAGAGCAAAAATGCTTTACGCAAAATAGCCAACTGCTGTCGCGCCAAATAACGAGAATGTTTTACGTTAGGCTTCATCTCTTTTTTCAGATTTTTACGCAGAGTCCCTTCACAGCTACAAGGCGCATCAACCAACACCTTATCAAAATAATTGTTATTATTTGGATAGGTTGTCGCATCATGAATACTAACGCCAATATTTAATAAGCCCAAGCGTTTAGAAATTTGTCCTAACGCTCGCATGCGCCCATAATTTTTATCATTTGCAATTAGCGTTCCCGTATTGTTCATTGCCGTTGCTATTTGTGCCGTTTTGTTACCTGGCGCCGCACACATATCCAAAATACGTTCACCCGGCTGCGGATCCAACACACTGACTGGCAGCATCGATACTTCTTCTTGAATCTGATAAAGGCCTGTTAAATATTGTGAGCGTCGCCCCATTGAGCTGCGTGAAACACAACGAAACGCAGATGAATTCCACATCAAGGGTTCTAACTGAACACCTTCATTATGCAAAGACTGCCGTAGAGCATGCGCTTTGATTTTTAATGGGTTAGACCAGATACACACTGGCAACTCTGTTTGGCAAATTCGCACAAAGGCTTCTAGATCGGGGATGATATCCTGATAATAATCATAAAAATGCTGAACACTTGTCATGGAAACCTCACCGCTTTTGCATCGGGTTGCCATACTGGATATTTTCGCATTGCCGTTAGATACAGGTCAGAAGACATAAAATATTGATACCACGCCTGAAGAGCCTCCAATGACTGCTCTAAAAACCAAGCCTCATCCACTCGCACACACTGACGCACAAATGGAAAGATTGCAACATCAGCTAGACACTCTCGATTGCTTAATAAAAAAGAGTGTTCTTTTAATCGCTGATCCAGCTGCCGCAAAAATGCTAGCACTTTTACTTTAGCATCATCATTGCTACCCATATCATATCGCTCTGGATACTTATAACGATCTAAATTTGGCTTAAATTCAAAATCATTTTCATTAATTAAACGCAACATTGTTTCACGGTGCTGCGCATCACCCAACCATTGCTCTGGATCATTTTGTTGGCAAGCCCACAACATAATATTTAAACTTTCTTCCACAACCTGCCCACCCAAACATTGCAGCACAGGCACTGTTCCTTTAGGCGACAACTCAAGCATATGCTGTGGCTTGTCACGCAAAACAATCTCTCGAATTTCGACATGAATATTCGAGTACACTAATGCCATACGCGCACGAATAGCATATGGACAACGGCGGAAGCTATATAAAATTGGCATTTTATTCATATGGGAGTTACAGTTTTGATTCTTCATTTATTGCTATAGCGTCAACTTCAAACAAGAAAGCGCTCTGTCGACAGTTATTGGCTTTGTAATTAAATCTTGCATACCGGCAGAAAAACAACTTTTTTTGTACTCTTCTGAAGCATGACCTGAAAGAGCAACAATAGGAGGTTGAGCAACTAGTGTTTGTGCTCGCATTTCTCTCGCTAATTTAATACCATCAATATCGGGCAAACCAATATCCATCAATATTAGATCATATGGATTTTTGCAAAATGCAGACATTGCTTCTTTCCCAGTTTGCACCACATCGGATTCACAATTAACCTCCCTCATAATTTCTTCTGCCATACGAGCTGCCAACTTGTTATCTTCAACAATCAACACTCTTTTAGCAATTTGTGGGGGCTTGTCCATACACACATATTTTGTATTTTTAGCACGATCCTCTTGAGCAACACCGCCATCACTAATACCAAATGGGATAATAACAGTAAATACACATCCTTCATTGAGCTGACTTTTCAAACTAATTGTGCCACCCATCGCATTTAAGTATTTCTTCACAGTGTAAAGTCCCAAGCCATTACCCTTATAAACTCCTTCATACGCTGGATTTAAACGAGAAAAACAATCAAATATTTTGTCTCTAGCATCCTCAGAAATACCAATGCCAGTATCTTTTACTTCAATCTTAAGTTTAGTGGGTTCACCTTGAAGGTTATATGATTCCACAGTTAACTCAACAAAACCTTCTTGAGTAAACTTAACGGCATTACTTAACAAATTCAATACAATACGATCAAAATAAATACGATGCCCATACAAAGCATCTGGAATACTCTCATCAACATGAGATATTAAAGACAAATTTTTATGGTTAGCAGCCGGAAATAATAGATTTACATTGTGCTTTATCAGCTCACGCAAAGA
>JAJFJO010000179.1 GCA_021774015.1 Gammaproteobacteria bacterium | reverse complement strand
CCAACACAAAACAACGCAGATGGTCAGAATTACCCGGACAATCAACTCCAAGTAAAGCAAGAGCTTCTGTTTGTAACGTTGTATTTAATAACAACTTGCTATTGGTTTCATAATTCTGCAGGCGATAAAATTGACCTGGGTGAAAATTGCGCGCGGCTAGTGGTGCGCGCACGATCAACTCCACGACAGTATCTGTATGACGCTTTACCGCGACCACGGTTGAACGAAACTGCTGTTCAATTGCTTGGTGAAATTTTTGATACTCCGCGCTGCTCCCTAGCGCCTGATTTTGATTGAGCACTTGGACGATTTTAGGATAAGCACGTTTAGCGGAAGCAATCGCCTTCACCACACTGCCATGAAATATCGGGTGCGTATCCCCAATAAAACTCACGTTGTAGCTGTCCTTGGCGTAACTGGCAAATGGGCCAAAGTTATCCATCTTCACATGGCCCATTTGCTCCACGCGCTCTAGCTCATCATCAATCATTTCAAAACGTTTATACTCAAACCCTTGCCGATCTAAGTCACCTTTATGCTCGAAGGCATAAGCCACGTTAGGTTTAGCACCCGTTGCAACAAAAATGGCATTCGCTGGCAATGTTTGTTCTTCATCGGTGAACACCCAATCACCCTGCTCATCCAGTATGCGTCCACGACACACCAACCCGCTCGCCTGTCCAAATTCATCGGTGCGAATATCGTGTGGCTCAAGGCCTTCAGCATAATAGATGCCCTCTTCTAGCGCTTTGATTAGCTCTTCGTGATTGCGCTTATAGGCTGGCGACTCTTGCATCGTGCGGCGATAAACAATAGTGACTCCACCCCAAGAACGAATCAACCGGTTAAAGTTTGGCTCTCGGTACTCTTTTGCAGCGAGCTCACGCTCTTGTTTTGCCTGTCCTGCATGCTCTAGGAATTCATCCAGGATGATTAAGGACTGGCGCGAAAACTCTCTTCTTAATTCAGGTTCTTCAATAACCTCTACAAGCCTATGATATCGATACGCTATTTTTTCAATTTGTTTGATATAATACACCTGCACTTCAGTCGCCGTATCCACACCGGTTAAACCACCACCGATAACAATCGCTGGCAGGCGCACTTGTAAGTTGGCCAAACTGGTTGATTTTGCTGCCCCAGTTAGCTGCAGTGCCATTAAAAAGTCATTTGCCTGACGCATACCAGGCACCATACTATTCGGCACCCGCAATTCTCTTGGCAAACCCGCACCTACTGCCACGACAAGATGGTTAAAACCCAGCTCCCAGGCGTCTTCAATAGTTAAAGTACCACCGAAACGAATGCTTCCAACCAATTGAAAATGCTTATGTCTCATTAGGCTTATATAGATCAGTTTTAGAAAATTCTTATCCCAACGAACCGTGATACCATACTCAGCGACCCCACCAAAACCTGTCATCACACGCTCATCTAAATTCTCAACCAGGTCATCATACGAGTAAATCGGTTGCAACAACCTCTCTGAAAGCGGCTCAATTTTCAAACCTTCTGTTCCTACAACAGCAAAGCCTTCCATCAACAAGTGATGCGCCATGGTAAAACCTGCAGGCCCCATGCCCATAACCATCACTTTTTTGCCGTTGTAAGGTTTCAGAATAGGCTGGGTATTGCGTAGCGGATTCCAACGAGTAAGCAAATCATAGATCTCAACACCCCATGGAAGATCCAGCACATCCGTTAAACAACGCGTTTCAATTTCAGGAATATTGACAGGCTCTTGCTTCTGATAAATGCACGCTTTCATACAATCATTACAAATCCGATGACCAGTTGCCGGGCACATCGGATTATCGATCATAATCATCGCTAAGGCACCCAAATTAAAACCGTCGCGCTTTAAGATATTCATCTCAGAGATTTTTTGATCCAAAGGGCAACCTGTTAATGTTTCACCTAATGGACTCTTCTTAAACCCTTGCTTTGGATCGTTTTTTTTAACATGAAAACCTTTGGAGCAATAATCCCCTTCGTTCTTATGACAATAGACGCAGTAATGAACTTCATCCAACACATCACGTTCAGACATGCGCGGATCGGTGAGCTGAAAACCATCTCGTTGCCGAATCTCTTTATCGGCTGTTTCTAAACGAGCAAACGCGTCATCAGGGACCGGCTCCACATGAACCAAGTTTTCATAATCCAATTTCTCAGGAAGGTGCAAACTCGACCAGTCAGCCGTCGCCTGGCGCCCTTCCTCCGTTAGCATTGCAGCGACACACCACTGTACTAGTTGCTTACTCTCGGCTTCATGCTTCTGCTGCTCGAGGTAATGCTGGCCTAGCTGAGCAACCATGAGTTCTTTATCCGTGCCGGATAAACCATGGAGCTCTAATTGGTTGAGCAGCCACATATCTAAGGCTTGAAAATCGATAGTAGCTGGGTCTGCTTTTATTAATTGGCGGCGCGCTAGTTTTTGTATGAAGTGCTGCTTGAAGGCAAACACAGGATTATCCGACAAAATCTCATCTTGCAGTGTCTGAGCTGCATCTTCAATACCAAACAACTCCGCAAGAAATGCTTCAAGAACCTGAGCACAATCGACTAGCATCCAGCTGGTCTCTTTATTGAGTGGCAAACCACCCTGCCGGTAGGCAAGTAATTGCTGATGCAGTGACGCATTGACTGACTGCAATTGAGCTAAAAAGACGTCATCCAGGCGCTGCAAACCTGCGTGATCGAATAGCTCACTATATTCAAAGCCTTTAAGATTAAGTTGCGGTTGTCGCATTAGCACCCATTCTGTTACAGTTGATGTTCATCTTCACAAACACAACAAGGCATTGTAGAGGGATTATGAACAACAATAAAGTCGATAAACACTATGTTAGCGAGATTGATAAACGCCTAAAGGAGTTTCGCGAAACTCATGCTAAGTCTCAATCACAGATTGCAGAGATTGATAAGTATAATAAAATTTATGAGTTACGAGATAATCCTAATGCAAAATCCAATAAAGAATCCAGCGATCTTTGGGATTAGACCAGCCAACTAAATGACTGGTGTTGGTGGGTCGCTAGCATAAGGACTTGCCGCACCTGCTGCCCCAGAATCACCCCCCAATGAACCGGCATCAGGACCAGGGGCCGCTGCTGCACCAGCACCCGCCCCGAAACCTGCTATGTCAAAAAGGCTGCCCACACCCCATTGAGCATAATAATTAGCTAGAGCAGTAGCATCAGCGCCTCTCTCCGCAGAACTTACTTGTTTTGATTTAATATGCTCTGCTAAAAGCCCAAGTTCCCGATCTGAACGAGATGCTAAACTGGGAAACTGCCGGGCTTTATGCAGGTTATCTTGGGTTACTAACGACTCACCTTCAAGCCCCCAAGCAAATGTGGCCATTGACTTGGTGGTTTCACGATATGCAGTATCGATGATACCACTCCCTTTTATGGTACACGGGGTAAATTCAGTATTAAACTCTCCCGTGTATCTCGTCAGAATAAGCTCAACGTTTTTTGGCAATAATTCTGGATGCGCAGAAAAAAACCGATTCAACCCGTTTAATATATCAATACTATCATCAAAAAATTCAAATCGAATAACTTCTTCTGGGTGTTGATTTGCCGCCCGATGAATCTGCACATACAGGAGTGTAAATTTACTCAAATCAAACACAGTATTGAAAGGAAAGAGTTCAAAACCTCGATTTTGAGCACCTAATGCTTCAGCAATATTCTTGTCCGGATCTAAAGTCGCAAGTTCAGATATAACAAGTTCCTCACCGCTGACTGGAACTTCATTAAGCTTTAAAGCAGTATTATCAAATAATCCCTCACCATCTTTTAAGTTATTATACAAATCCGCCATTACAAATTTTTCCAGGTCAACATCAAGCTGCAAACCTTGCAAATGCTGATGAAAAATTTGTATTGCTGTAACACATGACCCACTGGTAAACACAACAGTCTCCCCAGTAAGCTTACCTCTCATTGGCTGACGAGCGTTCCTAAGATCAGTAGCAATGCTTTGGCGGTTAGAGCCTATAATGATACGGCTCTTTTTTTTTAATTGTTGCTGTAAATACGCAATCAGATTTTCATTTGCTGCAATTAAATACTCCCCGTAACGAGCAAGTCCGTCTGGAGCATCAACATATCCATTATGAAACTTATTGTACGCTAACAACCCATAGAATTTCCCATTAAATAAACACCCATCCATATCAACAGAGGCATAATACACAGCCGAGTCAACCTCTTCTGCCTTACTCCCACTTGCAGATTCCGCACTTGCAGATTCCGCACTTGCAGATTCCGCACTTGCAGATTCCGCACTTGCAGATTCCTCACCTACAACTCTCCCCCCTCTGAGCCTCATTTTTAGATCACCTCGACACTCGAATTTTCATCAGAAACATACCCGCAGCCTTTTATAAAAGTAAAGCATTGTAGAGG
>JAJFJO010000178.1 GCA_021774015.1 Gammaproteobacteria bacterium | reverse complement strand
TTTGTTTTTATAAGTGGTATAGAAATAGCCAGTGTTAGCGCCAGCTTCCGTTTTACCGGTAGATAGCAACATGGTCTTTTCACGTGGGCCTGCTTTAGCCATGATGAGGTTCCTTAGTTAATACTTTCTTTATTTTTGAGTTTTTCGAGCACAGCTTCGATACCCAACTTGTCAATTGTGCGTAAACCATTAGCTGATACCTTTAAGGTAATGTAGCGCTCTTGGCTGGGCACCCAGATGCGGCGTTTTTGCAAATTAGGCAAGAAACGACGCTTGGTTTTGTTCTTGGCGTGGGAAACATTATTGCCCGACATGGGGCGTTTTCCCGTTACTTGGCATGCCTTTGTCATTACGTGATCTCCAAAACTAGCGTAAGGGCGAGATTTATACCAAAAACCACGGCTCGAGGCAAGGATTAGAGGCTATTCTTTTCTTTTTAAGTTAAATCCTGCCAGCCTGGGCCAGTGAAAATACGTCAGAGTGCCCGACCACAAAATGATCAAGTAGGCGGATATCAACAAGATCAAGCGCTCGTTTAATGGTTTGAGTGGTCTCATGGTCCGCTAAACTGGGCTTGGGGTCGCCTGAGGGGTGATTGTGGGCGATGATGGTGGCAGCGGCGTTATGAGATAGAGCCCGTTTAACGACCTCACGGGGGTGCACAGTGATCGAGTTGATCCCACCCCAAAACAGTTCTTCATAAGCAATCAGCTGATGTTTGTTGGTTAAGAATAGGCAGGCAAACACTTCTTGAGCCTGATGTTTCAGCTTGGCCAGCAAAAACTTCTCCACATCAGCATAATCCAAAAAGGCGGCCCCAGCTTGAATGGGCTCTGTTAAGCTGCGAGTCGTTAATTCCATGGCTGCTTTGATCTGCAGACTTTTGGTTATTCCGATACCAGGCACTACCATCAGCTCTTTCGTGTTGGCATTCAACAACGCATTTAAACTACCAAAATGGCTAAGAAGAGATTGGGCGATTTGTAGCACAGACTGCTTGGCGGTACCTGTATTAATGATGATGGCAAGCAGCTCAGAGTCTGTCAGACTTTGCGCACCATACTTGATCAACCGTTCGCGCGGCTTTTCACTTAATGTTATTGCTGGAATCGTTATCATGTTTAAATTGTGCCTGAATACGTGTAACTCGCAATACCGTGGTTCTTGCAGTATATTGTCCGTTCTATATCACATAGCAGGAGCTCTTAGGTGTTAAAAAACATTCAACTTAAAATTCTAGATAAACGTTTGGGGTCTGAGTTGCCGTTACCGGAATACGCAACGGATGGATCAGCGGGCTTAGATTTGCGAGCCTGCCTTGATGAACCCTTGCACCTTAGGCCGGGTCAAACTGAGTTGCTCGACACAGGTCTGGCTATTCACATTGATGATCCGCACGTGGCAGCGACGATTTTACCGCGCTCGGGCTTGGGGCATAAACACGGTATTGTCTTGGGTAATTTAATAGGTTTAATTGATTCGGATTACCAGGGGCCGCTGATGGTGTCTTGTTGGAATCGTGGTGAAAAAACTTATACCATTGAGCCGGGTGAACGTATTGCACAATTAGTTATATTACCGATTTTAAAAGCCCAATTTAATGTGGTTGAAGATTTTGCTGTAACAGATCGAGGTGAAGGCGGTTTCGGCAGTTCAGGGACACACTAATAATTATTTTTAAGGATTAACACATGACAACTTACGCTATTCCAGCATCATTACCCAAAGAAATGTTTCGCACTTATGATATTCGTGGTGAGGCTTCCCCTGAAGGGATTTCTCCAGATCTTGCTTATGGTATCGGTCGTGCGATTGCTGCGGAATTGGCAGAGTTAGGGCGCAATGAAATTATTGTGGGTCGTGATGGTCGTTTGTCCGGGCCACAGCTGAAACAAGCGTTAATTCGTGGTTTGTTAGACAGTGGTTGCGACATTATTGATATTGGTGTTGTATCGTCTCCGCTCGTGTATTTTGCAACACATCACTTGCCGTGTGATTCTGGTGTGATGGTGACGGCGAGTCATAATCCAAAAGATCACAATGGTTTTAAAGTTGTGTTAGGTGGGAAAACATTATCAACCGAAGGTGTGCAAGGGTTGTATCAACGGATTGCCAATGAAAAATTTATCGATGGCAAAGGTTTGATGCGTGAGTATGATATTAAGCCGGATTATGTTAATTGCATTACGCAAAATATCACATTAAAACGCCCGTTAAAGGTGGTGATTGATTGTGGTAATGGTGCGGGCAGTGTAATTGCTCCAGAGCTGTATCGTGCATTAGGGTGTGATGTGGTTGAATTGTATTGTGAGTTGGATGGCAATTTCCCAAATCATCATCCTGATCCTACCATTCCTGAAAACTTAGAAATGATTATTAAAACTGTTCGGGACACTAAAGCGGATTTAGGTTTGGCATTTGATGGTGATGCCGATCGAGTGGGAGTGGTTACGGATCAAGGTGAAATTATCTGGCCGGATCGACAAATGATGTTGTTTGCGCAAGATGTCTTAAGCCGTGTGCCCGGTGCTGAAATTGTTTTTGATGTGAAATGCTCGAGTAATTTAGGGAAAGTGATTACTGCTAATGGTGGTACGCCGGTGATGTATCGTACAGGCCACTCTATTTTAAAAGCAAAAATGTTGGATATCGGTTCGCCGTTAGCAGGTGAAATGAGTGGGCATATCTTTTTTAAAGAAGGTTGGTTTGGTTTTGATGATGGTGTGTATGTTGGTGTACGTTTGATGGAAATCATTTCTAAAGGTCAGCAATCTATTGCAGAGATTTTCTCTGAATTGCCAAACAGTGTGCATACACCAGAATTAAAATTACCGATGCCGGAAGAAAAGAAAGCAGATTTTATGCGGCGTTTATTGAATAGCTCGGATTTCGGTGATGCTGAGCGAATCACGATTGATGGTTTGCGTTTGGACTTTGGTTTTGGCTGGGGTTTGATTCGCCCGTCGAATACGTCGCCGTATTTGATTTTGCGCTTTGAGGCGGATACGGAAGAGCAGTTAAATCAAATTAAAAACCTGTTTTGTGAGCAGTTGTTGAAGCTGGATGCGGATTTGCAATTGCCTTTTTAAACGGTTATTCCGTGTCTAGATCCACAAGATCCCTCAATGAAGTTGTGGACCTTTAGGGGCTCTTATGCTGTTTAATTCATCTGAGCTATCGCTACTTTCATCGCGCTCCGAATCAGGGCCCAATAGGGCTGACTGTCTTGATGTAGAGGGTGTGTTTGTACGGCATGCCCTGCGCATGAGATAAACAGCACCGTTACCTGCGCTTACCAATAAAGCGACTATACAAAGAAAGGCTAGCCCAGCAGCGCTTCCTGCCACAGTTGCTTCAGGGGTCCTAGCTTCGAGTCTGCCGATCCCATTCAGGTTGCCTGCATACCTCCCTACGGAACCAGCTAGAATTAGAAGGCCACAAATAGGAAAAGCCAAACATAGGACTACTTTTGCTGTTGATTCTTCTGTAGCTGTGGCTGGTTTCTGTGTACGCTTTCTTTGTTTGTAGAAATAGCAAGGTGATCAAAAAAAAGTCCTGTATTGCAGGGATTATACATCTCAGATAATATTTTTTATGTTGTAGTAACTGCTTAATTTTAAAGAGTGATTACTATTACTTCTCTTACACTAATAAAGCAGGAGGTTGATATATATCGAACATCGATATATACTTAAGTTATGATAAAGAGTTTCTCAAGCAAGGCTGCACAGGATCTATTTGATGGCAATAAAAGCCGGTATGTTAGGAAAATCCCTATGGAGTTGCATGCAAAGATAGTACGGCTTTTTGATCAACTTAATGCTGCAACTAGGGTTGAAACATTGCGTGTTCCTCCAAGCAATAGGCTTGAGAAGCTTAGTGGTGATTTGAAAGGATGCTGGAGCCTGAGGGTCAATAAACAGTGGCGAGTAATTTTTAGATGGACTAATGATTATGCTACGAATGTAGATGTTGTTGACTATCATTAATGTAAGAGGAGAAAGACAATGCTACCTAAAAATAGAACGCCAACACACCCAGGTACGATGCTTCTAAAAGAATTTTTAGAACCGCTGGGAATGTCACAAAAAGAGTTTGCTAAACGTTTGGGTTGGACTTACGCAAGATTAAATGAAATCATCAATGGCCGCCGTGGTGTCAGTGCTGATTCTGCACTTACTTTAGCAGATGCTTTTAGCATGGAAGCTGAATTCTGGCTAAACCTCCAGCGAGACTGGGATCTGTGGCATGCAAATAAAAAGCATAAAAAAGTTAAGCCTATACTAGAGGATGCTGCATGAAACTATTAAACCGCATCTGGAGTAAAATTACCGCTCTCAATCGCTTTGCCAAGGTCACGTGTTTTTTTGTGTGCAGTAAGATTTAGCTCAATCGTTTCAAGCGAGACTTCTTTGGTTTCGGGTACGTAGTAAAAAGTAAATATGCAAGCGACGATGCTCATTACACCATACGACCAGAAGGTTGCAGAACTGCCCATCCAGTGTAGGATCGTTAAGAACGTCGAAGCAACAATAAAGTTAGCAAACCAATTCATCCCAGCAGCGATGCTCATGCCTAAGCCGCGAACGTTAAGTGGAAAAATCTCTGCGCTGACCACCCAAAATAAACCACCCAGGCTAATTGCATAACCTGCAATATAAATTACTAAACAAATGACAGAAAGAACGGTGATAATGCCGCTGTGGTGCGGTGCCCGTAATAACAGGCCTAAGCACGCTAGGCTAACAGCTCCGATCAACGTGCCACAGATCAACAAGAAGCGACGCCCTAAACGATCAATGGTTAATACAGTAAAAACGGTTGCCAGCAAGTTCACCATGCCCAAACCAAAGGTCCCAAGAATTTGGCTGTTGGCACCCGCAAAGCCTACTTGCGCAAAAATAGTAGGACCATAATACATGGCGGTGTTGATGCCCATTAATTGTTGAAAAATGCCTAAAATAATA
>JAJFJO010000177.1 GCA_021774015.1 Gammaproteobacteria bacterium | reverse complement strand
TACGGGATCTAACCGGGATAAGCTTGCTCAGCTGGTTATTAAAAAAGACCAGCCTTTCTTTGGTTCTGACATCACCTCTTTTCCGCTATTGGGGCAAGATTACACTGATTTTTTTACCGATAAAATCAACCAGGCGTTAGCGTCTAATAACCAATTTAGTAAAAATAGTATGTGGGAAGCATTTCAATTAATTGGGCATCGTCCGGAAGTGTTACGACAAATCGTCGGTAGAACGGCGATTAGTAATGACGCCCGATGTTTTTCAGAGCTATTAAAACAAGGTGCATCGATTTGGAATGGTCAAATTTGGGAAGAGTTTGAAAATGACTTTAATATCTTACCACCACTGCATCGAGCAATTTTAGCTTTGTTAATTAAGCATGGCCGAGCGTGGTCACCATTTAGCATGGCCGAGCGTGGTCACCATTTTCTGAAGAGTCAATCCAATATTACAAACAGAAAACCCAGCAGTTGACCTTATCAGTTTCTTCTGTGCAAACAGCTGTTCAATCGCTTCGTGATCAGGGGTTTATTTGGCAATCTAGCCGTGGTGCTTATGCGCTTGAGGATGAGAGTTTTGCTGAGTGGTTCAAACATACATATAAGGACGATTTTTAGGCTTCAATTTGAATTCGCAGTCCGACTGATTTTGAAGCGCTACCTACTGAATAGTGGGCGGTGGTTATGTCCATTGGAGTAGACGTTCTAGTTTACGATAATAGGATTTGTATGTTGCATTGTTGTTATTTCCAGATAAGATTAATGTGTAACTCATTGATTGTTGACGACATTAATAAATTACCAATGGTGGCGCCACTTTTCTGGTGTATATTGAGCGAAGACGCTAACGTTTGCGACGTTAGAAGTTCTAACGTTCATAACGTTAGGTTTGCTAACGTTGCCGGCGTTAGCTATAATGGTGTTTTCTTATAGGCGGTGATCATCGATGGATATACATGTCATTAATAGTCGTTTAGCAACAGGCGAGCTGGATGCTGATCAACTATTTCCACACGCCCAAAGGCTGCAAGAGTCAAAATACGTATTTGATAATCAATTTAGTTTGGTGGAGCTACCCACAGAGCCGGGGATACTGTTGATTCGTGGTGCACGTCAATATGGTAAAAGTACTTGGCTAGAGTTACAAACCTTAAAAACAATTAATGAATTTGGAGCAGGTAGTGCGTTTTATTTGAATGGAGATTTTATTTCTAATGCAGAGATGCTGTCTTCTGAGCTAGAAAAATTAGCACTATCTTTTAGTAAAAAAGTAAAAGTTAAGCGAATTTTTATCGATGAAATTACCGCAATTAAAGACTGGGAAGTGATATTAAAGCGTCTAGTCGATAATGGTATATTGCGAAAAATTTTGGTTATTACTACAGGTTCTAAAGCAACAGATTTACGGCGCGGTGCAGAGCGTTTGCCAGGTAGAAAAGGCCGCTTGGATCAAACTAATTATTTGTTTACGCCAGTTTCTTATCACAGTTTTTATGAGCAATGTCATAAAAAATTGAAGTCGAAAACATTAAATGCTTATTTGATTTCTGGAGGGTCGCCTATTGCATGCTCTGAGTTGGCCACGCATGGTTATATTCCTGAATATGTTATTCAATTGGTGCGGGATTGGGTTGAAGGAGAAATTGCTAAATCGGGTAGGCATCGTAGTGTATTGATCAATATTATGAATGTATTATTTCGTTTTGGTGGGGCGCCTGTTGGTCAGGCAAAACTTGCTCGTGAGGCTGGTGTGGCTAATAATACGGTTGCTCAGGGTTATATAGAGATACTGAATGATTTAGGTTGTGTTATTCCTTCCTATCCCGTCGATATTCAAAAGCACCAACTTGTATTGCGTAAGCCCTGTAAATATCATATTACTAACCTTCTGGTGGCAATAGCTTATCATCCAGCTCAAATTCGCAGTCCGGCTGATTTTGAAGCGCTGCCTAATGAACAGCAGGGAATGTGGTATGAGTGGTTGGTTGCGCAAGAATTATTACGCCGAAATGCTGTTCGAGGTGAGCATCTGTTGGAGCCACAGGGGTTTTGGCAAAGTAAGCAGCATGAAATTGATTTTTATGACCCTATAGATGGTTTTATTGAGGTAAAGCGTGGCAAATGTTCTGCTTTAGAGTTTGCTTGGTTTGCTAAGCAATGTAATCAGAATCTGACGGTTATTAATAAGAATCATTTTGAAACTGATTTGATTGTCGGTACGGATCTCGAGAGTTTTTTATTGTCAGGATGACCTGAATGTGGGCTTTCTTCCGATGGATAGCCTCAAAAGTAACGGTTACCCAAGGAATATTTGAATTCTGAGGCGCTTTGATTAGAAGCTGCATCAATTGATGTCTATCCCACTCTAGGGTATACTCGCGCGGAATATTGAATTGGTGTGTCTGTGAATGACAGTGGATACGCCTTAACTAAACTAAAA
Organism: Gammaproteobacteria bacterium; assembly: GCA_021774015.1. GTDB lineage: Bacteria > Pseudomonadota > Gammaproteobacteria > Coxiellales > Coxiellaceae > JAJFJO01. Next base: position 400 of record JAJFJO010000177.1, on the reverse strand, counting down.
GAGAGGTGAAAATGTCATTATCTGTAGCTGATAAAGAAAAGGCCGTGAATGAGTATCAGAAAGGTGCTAACGACACGGGTTCTCCTGAAGTGCAAGTTGCGATTTTAACTGGTCGTATCAAGAGCTTAACTGAACATTTTAAAGAACATAAACATGATTACCATTCTCGCCGCGGTTTGCTCCGTATGGTGAGCCATCGTCGCAAACTACTTAACTACTTAAAGCGGAAAGATCTTGAGCGTTATCGTGAACTGATCGCTCGTTTAGGTTTGCGTTACTAAGTCTCTATTTTTCAAAGGAATTATTTGTGAATATTATTAAAAAAACATTTCAATACGGCCCACATACGGTCACAATCGAAACGGGGCGTGTTGCACGTCAGGCATCAGGTTCTGTATGG
>JAJFJO010000176.1 GCA_021774015.1 Gammaproteobacteria bacterium | reverse complement strand
TTACGCCCCTCCATAACCACCACATGGTACCAATGATTTTTGCCATCACCGCCAGAATCAACCAGATGCTCAAACCGCGCTTTACCATCCTCTAACATGACACCTTGCGTCATATTTTTCATTGCGTTTTCCGGCACCTCTCCAAAAACACGCACCGCATATTCGCGTTCGATCACTGTTGATGGGTGCATAAGTCGATGTGCAAGCTCACCATCGTTAGTAAATATTAGTAACCCTGACGTATTAATATCCAGCCTACCCACATTAATCCATTTGCCACCTTTAATTTTCGGTAATTTTTCAAAAACTGTAGGCCGCCCTTCAGGATCAACACGCGTACACACTTGCCCAACAGGTTTGTGATATAGAATAACTCTGGGGGTATCTATCGGTGGGGCAAGTTCGATTGATTTGCCATCAACAAGGACATTATCCTGAGTCGTTATTTTCTGCCCAAGCTCAGCAATATTGCCATTCACTTCAACTCGACCATCCGAGATCCATTCTTCAATTTCACGGCGCGAACCCAGGCCAGTGCGAGCAAGAACTTTTTGCAGTCGCTCTGCTGAGTGTGATAAATTCCCCGCCATTACGCAACCACCTCATCTTCTTCACGAACAACAGGTGTATCGTCTGCATCCATCACTTGATTCTCGGATGCGTCTGTTTCATAAATGGGTTCTTCAATAAGATCTTCAGCTATAGCAAGGTCTAACTCAACTGCATCAGGTTCAATACCATCTTCAATAACAGTTTCTGACACTGCTTCAGTCGTTTCAATTGCCACCTCATCATCAACATCCCGCTCAAGTATCTCTGCATCAATCTCTTTAGATTCTATGGCGTCTAATTCAACTTCACCTTCAACCACCTCAGCACTAGGATCCGTCTCACCGTCACTAGCTTCGACCTCACCTGCATTAACTTCTTCAAATTTCAGCTGCATGCCTAGTTTTCGCTCCAACTCATCCAAATCCACCAAATCTTCCAAAGGTGGCAGTTCTGATAAACTTTTTAAATTAAAATAATCGAGAAATTGCTTAGTGGTGCCCCACAAAGCGGGTTTACCCGGTACATCTTTATGACCGATCATTTTAATCCAGCCGTGCTCTAGTAACGTTTTAGTAATATTGGTGCTCACCGCCACACCACGAACATCTTCAATTTCACCGCGAGTTATTGGCTGGCGATAGACAATCAGTGATAATGTTTCTAATAGCGCACGTGAATAACGTGGGGGTTTCTTTTCCCACAATCGCTGCAAATAAGCCGCATGATCTGCTCGCGCTTGAAAACGAAAACCATTCCCTACTTCAACCAACTCCACTCCGCGATCTTGATAAGTTTCAGCAACTGCTTTTAAAACATCGCGTAATTGTTTTTTACTTGGGCGTTCACTGCGCGGAAATAATTGTGTTAATTTTGAAATCGGCAGAGGTTCACCTGCTGCAAATATCGCCGCTTCTAATATTTGCGCAATATTATCGGGCAACGGTAACTCTTCCTCGGCTTGATTATCATCTTCCACAGACTCTTCACCCGCAGCTTGCTGCTCATCATTATCCTCTACATTCTGATTATCAGCATCCACTTCGTTCGTACCAGCAGCATCAACAGGCGTCTCAACCTGCAAATCGGTATCGACATCTTCATTAATAGCTTCTTCAACCACACTGGCTTCATTCATTTCTTCACTCACGGTATTTTCTATTTGCTCACTCATTCACGCTCATCCTTTAAACTGTTTTTGCTTTAACATAAATTGGTGCAAATGCTTCTGGCTGCACCAATTCAACCACCTTTTGGCGGATCAATTCCAAAACGGCAATTAATGTTACGACGACACCCATACGCCCTTCAAGTGCATTAAACAGCGTAGTAAATTCGGTAAAACTATCCGATTTAATCAGTTGCAACACAATCGTCATTCGTTCACGAATCGATAGCACTTCTTTGGTAACCTGATGGCTTTCATATAATTTCGCGCGTTCAAGCACTTCACGAAACGCCAACATAATTTCTGTTAACTCCACTGCTGGACGAGTATGCTCAAGATCCATCGCTGGCGCCTGCGCGTCCGCCACATAAATATCACGATCCACACGTTCAAGTTCATCAATTTTTTCTGCTGCTGTTTTAAAGCGCTCGTATTCTTGCAAACGTCGTACCAACTCGGCCCGCGGATCAAGCCCATCATCTTCTTCCTCAGTTTTCGATTTAGGTAGAAGCAAGCGCGATTTAATTTCAGTGAGCATAGCAGCCATCAGCAAGTATTCACCGACCAACTCGAGTTGAAGCCCCTGCATTACTTCCACATAACCCATATACTGGTGCGTAATTTTAGCGACAGGAATGTCAAGAATATCAATATTTTGCTTCTTAATGAGGTATAACAATAAATCCAAAGGCCCTTGGAACGTTTCCAGGAAAACGCGCAGTGCATCGGGTGGGATATAGAGGTCTTGTGGCAGATCTGTAACCACTTCACCAAGAACAATGGCGTCCATATCTGGCTGCTCAACAACACTGGCTTCTTGCTCCATTGATAACCCTCTAATTCTCTGGCTTTTAATAGTTTAGGGATGATACCTTAAGTGAGAATCAGATACCAGGTGCTAGCCCATATAGGACGCTTTAAAAGGCGAGAGATCCCCCTGCCCCTCGCGCACTACCTCAGGGCTATCGCCCGTTAAATCCACAACCGTCGTTGGCCCCAATCCACACGCCCCTCCATCAATAATAGAGTCCACCTGCCCTGACAACTGCTCAATCACTTCGTCTATATCGAATAAAGGAATGTCATCACCCGGCATAATCAAAGTAACGCTCATCAATGGCTGATTCAACGTCTCTAACAACAGCTGAGTAATGGTATGGTCTGGAATCCGGATACCAATAGTTTTTCGTTTAGGGTGCTGTAACTGTTTTGGCACTTCACGTGTGGCTTGCAAAATAAAGGTATAGGCGCCTGGAGTATGTGCCTTTAATAACCGAAACGTCGGGTTATCGACGCGTGCATACGTGGAAATCTCAGACAAATCGCGGCAGGATACCGTAAAATTATGCTCTTTCGTCAGCTGTCGAATGCGGCGTATTCGCTCAATCGCATCTTTGTCGCCTAAATGACACCCTAACGCATAACCTGAGTCCGTTGGATAAACAACTACACCCCCTTTATGGATAATACCCACCGCTGTTTCTATCAAACGCAATTGCGGGTTAGCTGGATGGATTCTTAGTATTTGCGTCACTGTGCACTCTCACTAATTACACAAAAAGTAAGAATGCTCTATTTTTCCACTTAATTCAATAAGGTAAAATTGGACAGAAGGGAAACGAGATTATAATAATACAAGGACACACTCTCTTTTTTACACCCAAAAACTTGATGCTTGTTTGGATCTATAGACTCCATTTGTAGACTTACTCTTTATTAACCAGTATAGGAAGCCTGAGTAGCTTGCACAATACCAGCTTTTGAGAATCTTAAGAATCAAGAGGTTCAATCCTAACTCTAAAGTAGCAATTGACCTCAGGCCCTCCGTCAAGTAAGATGGCGTCATTAATTTTTCGGGCAAGAATAGAATATTTGCAAGCATGATAACCCAGCCGGTGTATTAGATCACTATTTAACTAAAGAGGTTTACTAAATGCGGAATACCGATCCTACTAAGAAAACTACTGGTGATAGCGCCAGTCAACCTACTGATAATGCTGCCAGTTCTTCTAGCAGAAAACGTTCAGGGCCCGAGACTGAATCAGCACCGGCTGCCGCTGAATCAGGAGCCGCTGCGGCTGCAGCTGAATCAGGAGCTGGTCTTTTTGGCAGCAAAAGACGTAATGCGGACCCAACCGCCGATCAAAATTTGATCAACTTCCTTAAGTGCCCTAGGTGGAGCCTTCAGCCTAATAAAGATTTACGACACCCACCTACTTCTATGGTTATGGGAGCGATATTTGAAGCGGCCCAACGAAATCATATCCTCGATTTGCTGGATGTTTATAAACGACTCTTTGAGCTTTGTGTGGCTGTAGCCTCAACAGTCAGTGATATTGATCAGTTTTCATGGGCCCAACAAGCAGAAACAATCGAATCTAGTGTGAAACAATTTGATTTTACTTCTCTCGAGGAGTTAGAAACTAAAGCAAAACCTTATTTTGATGAAACAGCGCTCGGCGTGTTGCGTAGCACAGCTTATTTATTTAAATTCTATCTGACTTATGCACAAGACGCTAAGTCAACTGATGAACGCGCACTGCAAACCTTAGTAGAGGAACGAATAGCTAACATTGGTCACAAGCAGAAACAAGCAGGCGACGGCATTATAGACCTTTATCGTTGCGGAAAGAATATGGCCGAGGAGGGCTACCGTGAACTCAACGAATATCGCGCTGAAACCGGCACCTATCTGATGAATTTTGATGGCAACCTCGAGTTTCTTCCAAAAAGCGGCTATGATGATGACATGCTCGATTGTATCGCTTTTAGCGCACTAACTTTGATCGATCTTTTTACTGAAAAATTGTCGGAATTTGAAAGTCATGCCTCTACACCTCAAGGTCCTGCACTTTCATAGGCCTGCATCACATAAAGAAAAGGGGTGGCGCCACACCCCTTTTTATAAGCAAAAATTCACTTCTCACAACGTACAAACATAGAAGAACAATCCCTGACAATAATTGCTGACTTACAGGTTAGTTTGAACCAATACCCTAGATGGTATATGATGCAAAATTGCTGTCAACTATTTGAGAATACTAATGAAATTCTTATTTGATTACTTTCCTATTATCTGCTTTTTTATTGTCTATAAACTGTATGGCATTTATGTCGCGACCGCTGCTACGATCGCAGCTTCTGCACTGCAGGTGGGTTTTTACTGGCTTAAAAATAGAAAGTTCGAAAAATTGCACCTCATCACACTGGCATTGGTTTTTTTCCTCGGTGGTTCCACTCTGATTTTCCATAAAGTAATTTTCATCAAATGGAAACCGAGCATTATTTATTGGATGTTTGCTTTAGTTTTAGTAATCAGCCAGTTCTTCAGCAAAAAATCCGTATTGCAACGTATGCTAGGCGATAAAATTGCCTTACCAAATAAGGTATGGGCGCGTTTAAATCTCAGCTGGGCAATATTTTTCACCTTGCTTGGCGGCTTAAATTTATGGGTCGTTTATCACTTTAACACGAACACGTGGGTTAACTTCAAACTATTTGGCACATTGGGCTTAACACTGCTATTTGTGATTATACAAGCGTTCTATATGGCTCGTCACATAGAGCATACACCGGGTGATGATGCGCCTGACAAACTCGACACAAAAAATCTCAAGCAAGAAAAGTAATGCATACAATGAATAACGCCAAGCGCATTGAATCAATAGAACAACGCCTCACTGCAGCGCTCCAACCCACCCGGCTTGACGTTATCGATGATAGCGCTCGCCACAAGGGCCACGCTGGGGCAAAAGATGGCCGCGGGCACTTTATTGTGAAGATCGAGTCCAAGGCTTTTGCTGGAAAATCCACGATGGAATGCCACCGCTTAGTGTATGCCGCAGTCGGCGATATGATGCAAACCGACATCCATGCCCTTTCAATTAGCACTCAACCTCCTGATTAATCACAAATAATCACTTACAACTTGCACAGACCGCTTGAGTAGGTTATATTCTCGGCCTTAGTTTATAGGGGAACACCAAATGAAAGCAGATATTCATCCAAAGTACGAAGAGATTAAAGTAACATGCAGCTGTGGCAACACTTTCGAAACACGCTCAACGATTGGCCAAGATTTGCATCTTGAAATTTGCTCAAACTGCCATCCGTTCTTTACGGGTCAGCAAAAAATGGTAGATACCGCAGGTCGTGTCGATCGCTTCCGTAAGCGTTATGCTCGCAAATCAACAGCTGAAAAGACTGAAGAAAAGTAATCGCCTTCCAATCCAAAAACGCCGAGAACCTTTTCTGACAAAGCAAACTTGTGCTGATTCAGTAAGGTTCTCTTGGCAAAGTTCGGTATACAACCTCAGATAGATCCCGGATGCTAAATGTTTGTAAGATATTTTCACCTAAAGATAGATAGGTGCTAATCTAAGCGCTTATGAGTATTTAACGCAAAGCGCTAACATTATTGTAAATACCAACCTATTTCCGAAGAGAAGGCTCAGAGTCATCAGCAACTGACTCCACGACAGCTCCTGCAGCCCCTCCGGCACCAGAACCT
>JAJFJO010000175.1 GCA_021774015.1 Gammaproteobacteria bacterium | reverse complement strand
ATCAAAGTTATGGTAGCGCACAGTATCACGATGAGTTTTGACATAATTAATCACATATTGATTAAACATAAAACCATAGCGATGCAATTGCTCAGGAATAGGAAGCTTTGCATAACGATAAGATTCGCACACTTTAAGCATTAGCTGAGCTAATTTGATCGATACATTGTAACTTAATATTTGTCTTGAGAATACCTCCTGACTAGCAAAAACACTGCCTATTAACTCAAGCCTCAGTTCATCAAATTTAGTAGAAACTTTTTTATGAGTCACATATTTTTCTTTCTCTAGATAATCAATAAAATCACACGACTGCTGAACTAAATATGATAGGCGCTGAGTATTTTCTTTATGTAAAACACTCTTTGATTCACCACCTCTAGAATATATAACTTTTATATTACTTAAAATTATTTCATAAAGATCTGAAAATTCAGATTCCATGATAGAAAACGAGTCTCCTCCTGCTATTTTCATCTGTGCTTGTAGAGCAACAACACACCGTCCTAGTGCACCACTACGACCTTTTTGTTGCAAACCACTTGCACTAGATAGCGATACAGCTTTCCCTAACTGCTCTTGCAAATGACTCACGTATTTTGGACGATCAATCTCTCTTAAAAAAGCAGTGATAGCACTATAGCCTGCAAATACTTTTTGTTTATGAGCCGTTCTATGACCAATTCGTTGCAATTCATCTCCTTTTTTCACCATCATTTCCATAAAAGAGGAAATTGCCTCAAAACGTTGAGTATTTAGAAAGGTGAAGGTCGGCGCACAATCCTGCAAATAACATTCCAGTTTGTGTTGCAAACAACTTAATAGCGTAATCAAATGTTCAGATTTTACTAACTTTAACACACCTGGTGCAGATGCACTTGCTGAAGAAGATACTCTTTTACTCTCTTGATGCTCTTTAGAAAATTGTTGCTGCGGGGTAAAATCTTCTAAAAACCCTATCAATCTGTTCACTACAAACTGGCTTTTCCTTTTCACCTCAGCATAGGATTTCCCAGAAAGAAATTCTTGAAAGAAAATATTTAGCTTAGCAGGATGTCGCCCATCATCTCCAAAACCAATCCTCACTGGTGCATTAGTTTCATCAATAAAACGTAATTGCCAAAATTTTTCTTCTTCACGAAACTCCAATAAAAAATTGTTTGGACTTAAAGAATTTTCTGCATTGAATTTACAAATGGTGATTTTTATTGTATTTCTAGGTAAAGTAATATTTAATTTTTCGCACCACCAAGACAACAGTGCTTTAATCAGCATAAGATCTCTTTGTCTATCCATAATCCCTACAGTTGGCACTCTAGAAGACATAAATCCTAGCCACAATAAGAAAGTTTGAATGTATTTTGCAGTAGCGTACATTCTCTCACCACAAGATTTTCCAATATATCTCATCTCTTCAACTTGCTGGTCACATAAGAAGAGATAATCTGCTTTTCTATCTTTCCCTTTGGTTTGTAAATAAGGTTGTATATCATTTTGTAAATTTCGGGTAACTTCATTGTACAATCCTGGAAACAATACCATCGTAGATTTTTGATTGCTATTTTCACAGGAATGTTCAATTTGTAGATCACAGAAAATACGTTTGATTGGGTAAGATAGCCGACTCATTTCTAGAGCCTCTAAAACATTATGCAATATTTTTTGCCATATAGCATTTTTACTAATAGGTGCTACTGCCTCTTCTGCATCAGCTGCTGCAGAACCAGCAAAGAAAGTCTTCACATTACGCTTTTGTCTATTGAACTCCATATTAGCAATCGCAGTGACCATGGCATCAGATAATAATATCAAAGCCTTTAATTCCGGTGCATCATTGAAGCAATTTTCATCATCTATAAGCGCATGATATATAGATTGAATCTGAATGACATCTTTAATTGTTACTGATAATGTAGGGTTTAAAAATGATTGGATTAATTTACTATTACCATCATGCTTGCTATTACTATCTAAATTAAGCTCAGGTATTTGATCAACTTGCCCCATTATCAGGTATAAGGCATAAGCACTTTTAATCGTGTGCCTTATATTTTGTTCGCGTAAATACTGTAGAAATTTTGCAATACTATATTCAAATCTTCCAGATGCAGTTAAATATCGGTTTTGCAACGACGTTAAAGCTCCCATAATATCAAGTTTGATCTTTTGAGAGATTTTCTCAAATATATCATCTGGAGTAAGTGGATTTCTTACTTCTAAATAACTTCCTGTTTCAAGGCTATTTAAAGAACCGTCAATTCCAGCCATAGTTGCAGCAAGCATCTGTACATCACCATTTATCTGTATTGCATTATCTAAAAGATCATAATCTTCTTTTCCTAATAAAGGAGCATTAACACAGGGAATTGTAGAGGCAGAAAAAAGATTACAAGCTCTTAAAGCTGCATCTTCAGCACCATTTCCCCTATCCCCACCTTCACCTGCTTTAAAATTATGCCCACCATAAGCACCTAAAATAACATCACTATTTGAAAGTTTAGCTGTTACTGTCATACCTTGTGTTCTAGCTCCATCCTGAGCGTGAGGTTTTAAATCCTTACCCCCATTGATCTCCCAAAAAATATTATTCGCCTTCCCTGTTTTGCTTGCTTTAATACTATCTGTGCTTTTAGCAATATTACGAGCTGCATATCTCAAACTAGGTAATAAACTTGTGTAGGGTCTAATTAACTCTCTAACTCGGTTAATTTTTTTATCGAGTGAAAGTGGTATTGAAACTTTCTGATCATCTGCAGCTGTGAAATCACTATTTTCATATAAATCAATAGGCTCACATAATAAATTAAAATGAGTATATCTATCAGTGTGTAGCATATGGACAATACTAGTCGACCCTTTATGAACATATGAGTCTAACAGTTCAAGTGTTCGAGCACCTTCAGGTCGATGCCAGATATATACTGTACGCTGCTCCAATTTTGCAAACAAAAGAATACTTTGATATCCCAACCATAGCGTTTTTGCCAAACCCTGTTTAATATATGCTTCACAAACTGTTGCCTGTCTGCAATAGTCTAATTTAGCTTTTTGTGCACGCTCCATTCGGTCTTTTGCAGTCTGTAATTTTATTTTTGCATCACCGGCTAATCCTAGCAAACATTCATCCACTGTTTTATTTGCAAAAGCTGTAATTTCTTTAGTTAAATGTAAGTGCTGATACGATAACTGCTGTTCTGCTGCATTATATTCTGCTTCAAGGGATAGCCACTCACTAGACGATAAACACTCTAACTCATTTAAAGTTAAAGCTGATAGTATCTCGGGTGCAAGCTGACGCCTGTTTTGTCTATTAGTAAGCCCCCCAAGCAATACTCTAGCAACCGTCGCTCTATCAGTAGCTAAAGCATATAGTGCACAATCACCATCACCTAAAACTTGATGTTCCTGCAAAAAGAATGTTGTTGGGTCAGCTGCGCCTGGCATATTAACTATTGCTTGATAACAATTACCTGTCGTGGGAGCTTGCTGGTCGGTGCTTCCTAACCGTGCTGTAGAGTCTAATAAAACACGTCTTAACAAAATAAGAAGATCAACTGTCTTATCAAACGCGCGACTCTCTCCGTCAGATGCAGCACTAGATTCCGTGCTGTCCATTTCACTATCGCTATCAACTTCTCTTTTTCCATCTTTCATTGGTCAATCTCCTTGTGTTAATGCAGTAGCCCCTGCCCTTCATCACACTATGTGTTTTTTATGATCAGCAACAGAATCATTTAGTGAGCAGACCTTAAATGATAAATACTGATAAATTTTAAAATAGAGTAAAAAATACCCCCTCAGTTCATTCGATTTTAAGGATAAAATGATTTTAACTTTAAAATATTTCATCTTGTAATATAAATTACGATAATAAATTCCATATGTCAATATATTATTTTATGCAATTATATAACCTTTATTTTTGGTTATTCTAACTAATTTATGGCTATTTTATGGCATTACATTGCAAAATATAATTGCAATTTATTGTTAATCTACTCCATCTCATTAATAATGCTAAACTGGAGAGCTGATCTATTTGAATACCATTCTTTCTATGCCACTGGTGTTATTTATTAAACACCTAAATAAAATTGAGCACTCTTGTAACTATCGCCTGCTGTATGCCCAACAAGCACAAAAAATTATTTTTCTTGACTCTACACGCTTGTTATAGGTATAACTGAAGAGATTTTAACAAACCCCTATAAATTAAATAGTACGGAGCGGAGGATCATAGGGTGTTAGATAAAGATGAGAGATTGCTTATTAGCATGGAATCCTTTCCAGGGTGGTTTGCCTACAAAGACCTCAACTCAAAATTTATTCATTGCAATAAAAAATTAGCACAATATGTTGGCTCTAAGAATTCCGATGCCCTTGCAGGTAAAACTGATGCTGACTTTCAGTGGGCTGAATATTCTCACCTTTATCGCCAACATGAATTAGACGCAATCAATGGTAATGCTTACTCAGGAATTTATCCAAGCACAAGTCTTTGTGGAGATAGCATTCTCATTATGTGTAATAGAGCGCCTAAATATGATGAAAATGATAATATTATTGGTGTTTACGGGTATGCATTTGTTGCTCAAAACACTAATCTAATAAAACTAGTAAATGCCCTAGAAAAAAACCCCTTACTAGAACCCAAGCAACATTATAGCTATCATAATAAGAACATTGTATCTTGTATCACAAAAAGAGAAAAAGAGATATTATTTCTAACTATATATGGTAAGACAGCTAGAGAAATTGGTAAAATACTTCAATTGTCAAATAGAACTATTGAAAATTACTTAGATACCATAAAAACTAAAGAGTATGTAAATAGATCTGTGTAAATGACTTCAGTCAGGCACGGTTTTAGGCAATTATTTCAAGCTGCCTCATCGCCATCTACGATAGCAAATATTTTAGCGCAATAAAATCTAAAATTAAAAAAATTATTGCAGGGCTGT
>JAJFJO010000174.1 GCA_021774015.1 Gammaproteobacteria bacterium | reverse complement strand
TTATATTAAGTGACCATTGTAAAGTAGGAGACCATCTTATGTGTGCATTGCCAAATATTGATCCGCCTAATACATGGCTGGGTTTAATGTGTAGGTTAAGATGCTGCCAGTTGCCATCGCCAGTAATCATGCCATTAAAATGTGTGTTTTTAGTGCTAAGTTTGATGTTAAATTTTGAGTAGCTGCCATTAACAGACAGTGTAGTTTTGTTGGGGAAGGGGTATGTGATGCGTGTGTGCAACTTAATGCGGACCGTGTCGGGTCGCACTGTTGCTGCAAAGGCTAGTTGCTTAATGTTTAACGACTGTTTTTGCCCAGAAAAAACACTGAAGTGTGTTAGTTTGGCGTTATTAATATCAATAGTTAGAGGGGGGCTCCAGCTTTTCGCGCGCTGCTGTAATTGGCGTGCCAATTGGCTGGTTTTTTGGTGCTGGTGATTATCTTGCAGGTTTTGTATAAATTTTTTAAGGTTGAGCGATGATGATTTGGTGCTTTGTGTGTTCGTAATAATACGCACACCACTTAAAGCGATATGCTTGATGCTTAATTTTTTCTTTAAGAGCGCAAAGGCGTTCCATTGCAGGTGCAGTTTTTTAATCGAGATTTTTTCTTTATTGGTTGTGTATTCAATATTATTAATGGTTAGTGGGCCTATGATAATGCCAGACACTTTTTGATAACTAAGTTGGCCAGGTATTACTGTCTTAGTAAGCTCAAGCCCAAGTTTTAATCCGACTGGCGTCAGCAATGTTGCGATAAATAGCATTAATAATAAGGTAATAATTAATGCAATATGTATGAGAGCTTTTATCATAATACGGGTCCCATGCTGAAGACAAAGCGCCACTCTTTATCATGCTTGGTGAGAGGCTGTGTCGCGTTAATAATAATCGGTTTGGCGGCACCTACTTCAATGGTGCCCAGTGGTGATACCACTGCGAGCGCTGGTCCAACACCGATATTAAAATTATCGAATAGATTGCTATTGGTGACATTGCCGGCATCAATAAATCCTGCAAGATAAAAAGAGCCTGTAATTTTCTGTTGTAATTCCACGCTGCCCACCAACATATTACGCCCAGGGCCAATTGCATTGTAGGAGTAGCCACGTATGCTACGCGCGCCGCCAGCAAATAACTGCAAAGAGAGTGGTAGGCCGTTGAGGTTGTTAATAATCGTGTGACCTGCTGAGCCGCGCAATAAAAATCGTGTGTGTGTTGGTAATGTATACAATGCTCTGGCATCTAGTCGTGCTTGGAAAAATCCGTTAGTCGATGCTAGAGCATTTGGGGTGCCGGCTAATTTAATATCAGCGCTAATGCCGCTTGTTGGATTGTGTTTATCGTTTACGTGTAAAAAATGCCAATAAATGCTGGGAAATATAAGGTTTGCTTGTGTTTTTGGTAAGTTGATTATATCGTAATTTTCATCGAGATAGGTTAAGGAAATGGTTTGTAAAAACCAACCTAGATCTTTTGTGTAGGACAGGGATAGCTTTCCAGCCCGGCTATCACCACTATCTTGATTGATAAAGCCGTATCCACCTGTGATGGCGAAGTGGTCAGTGACAGGATTGCAGCCGGGTATGATGTAGCTGGCCACTAGGCTAGAGTTATTCTTTGACCCTTGTAATAAAGTGTGGAACTGATGCCCGTGATAATTAACACGATTAATATCTAGGCCGATAGTGCCACGAACACCGGTATCGGTACCATAACCGGCTCCAAAGGTGTAGCGTTTAGGTTTGCGTGTCACTAAAAGTACGTGAATAGGGACGATGCTATTTTTTGCCTGTTTAGGTTTGGGGCTAATAAATACCTGTAAAAAATAGCCGCTGTTGGTGAGATTGCGTTGAGAGGTTTGAATTTTTTTGTAGTTGTAATACTCACCTTCTTTGTAAGCTAAGAATTTTTTTAAAAAGTGGTGATATAGTTTTACATGTGAGAAAAATGTGGCGCCAAATTTATAGCGCGGACCGGTGTTAAAGTGTATAAATATTTGCGCAGTGTAAGTTTTGAAGTTAATGGTGATTTTACTTTTGATTAATTTAGCTTTGAAGTACCCGCGGTTGGATGCTCGTTGAAATAGTGATTCTTTTATTTTTTCATATTTGTCGGTGTTGAGCGCATCCCCAATTTTGAGTGGCAGGCGATGTAGGTAGTGTTGATAAGATTTATCGTGCTGACCGTCTCCAGAAACAAGTAGGGTTATTTTACTAATATGCATCACGCGCCCTGGTGTGATATGAAAGCCAACTATCCATGTGCCACGATTATGTGCAATTCGGCTATTGATGGTGGGATGAAAATAACCATAGGGCTGCAGTGCTTTTTTGATCACCAGGGGGGCTTTCATGTAAAACGTGTATGCAGAGTTTTGGTTCAGTGGATAGGTGAGGTTGCCTTGAAGGTTTTGCAAAGCACTTTGGACATTTTTAAGTGCGGGATTGTCGATGCCGGTGACTGCGTAATGTAAAGTGGTGCGCGCCCATGCGGCCAATGGCATTGCAAGGCAGATCAAGAGAATTGTTAGGCGCAGGTGTCTTTTCATCGCAAGTATTATAAAGGAGTTGTGAGATAAGTGCACATTAAGTGGGGGGGCAATGTTAGAATATTTGGAGCTATGCACATACTTGATTCGGAACCGCACGCGCGAGCGGGTGATTTAGAAAACTGTGCTTTCTAAAAACATCTGGAAATCTGCTAGCGCACTCATTATCTTGTGACCAAGTTGTCATATTCCATTAACACTTTGTAACACTATTTATCTTGAATTATAGCGATTGCTCGTTATACTCGATGCAAGTCTATATGTATAAAGAAGGCAAAAAATGAAGCAAATACAAGCCGAACCATCTGCCTATTTGGAGTTTGATCGACAAGCGTGGTGTGGGTTCCGTCATAATGAACCTTTGACGCTGACGCAAGCTGAGTTAGAAGAGCTGAAAGGTTACAATCATGAGATTGACTTGAAGGAAGTTGAAGAGATTTATCTGCCTCTGTCGCGCTTAATCAATCTCTATGTTTCAGCCCGTCAGGGTCTGCATAGTGCAGCAGGTGAGTTTCTGGGTTCGCCTGAACCCAAGGTACCTTATATTATCGGTGTGGCCGGTAGTGTGGCTGTGGGTAAGAGCACGACTTCTCGTATACTGCAGGCTTTGCTCT
>JAJFJO010000173.1 GCA_021774015.1 Gammaproteobacteria bacterium | reverse complement strand
TTTTTCGGAGATGATGCGTTAACTGCATCACTTACAGGTCGTGTTAACAATGAGTTTTCGCATTTAGAAGGGCTATTCGAACGTAGCATTAAGCCAATAGATACTCCAGAAATGAAGACAACTGCAAGATTCATTCTCAGGAAGATACAAGAAAAAGATCCTGATCAGTATTCAGCTTTATGCCAAAGCATTGGTATGAGTGAGATGTTGACTGATGATACGACAATAACTGTGGAGGGCGAATGAAAATACTTCATACAGCTGACTGGCAAATAGGAAAACAATTTGCCAATATTAAAGGCGACATTGCTGCCTTCCTTCGTGAGGCAAGATTCGATGTCATCAAGACCATTGCTAGCCTTGCGAATCAACATAAAGTAGATGCTGTTCTGGTTGCAGGTGATGTGTTTGATGCTAACGAAGTCAGTGATACAACGATCAGAAAAACGCTTAACGCAATGCAAGAGTATAAAGGACCGTGGATATTATTGCCTGGCAACCATGATCCGGCATTAGCGCAAAGTGTTTGGACGCGAATGAAAGATTTACCAGAGAAAACAGGTAACATTATTTTAGCTTTAAAACCAGAGCCTATATCCATTGCTAATGATAAACTTTTAATATTGCCTGCACCATTAAGCTTACGCCATGAATTTAAGGATTTAACTGAATGGTATGATGCGTTTCAAGCTCCTGACTCAGCCTTTAAAGTTGGGCTGGCACACGGTTCAATTGAAGGATTTTTACCAGAGTCAGCTGAAACTCATAACATGATTTCTTATCAACGTACTGACTCTGCTAGTTTAGATTACTTAGCTTTAGGTGACTGGCATGGACAATTGAAAGTATCAGCTAAGGCATGGTATGCCGGAACGCCTGAACAAGATAGATTCCATGATAACGAGCCAGGCAAAGCTTTATTAGTAACCTTGAATGAAACTGGTAAAGAACCACAAGTCGAATCTTTAGATACAGGAAACTACCAGTGGCACCGAATTCAATTTGATCTATATGAAACGAAAGATATTGAAGGTTTAAATGATCATTTCTCAAAGTATCAATCTGCTGAAAACCAAGTAATATCACTAAGTTTGAATGGTAATTTATCTTTAGAAGATTGTCATGCATTAGACCAGTTACTAGATAGCTGGAAGGCAAAATTCGCGATGCTGGAAATAAATGATTCAAATCTGAAATTAAGCCCTTCTGAGCAAGATTTACAAGACTTTCAGTCGGCAGGACTGCTAAACAATACGTTGGAGAAACTTCTGGCAATCAGAGAGAATGAATCCCATGAGCAGTCTCCCTATGCAGATAGAGCCATTCAAATGCTTTGGCAAGAGCTGCAATCCAATAAAGGGGGTAACTAATTATGTTGTTAAAGTCGATTACAATTGAAAATTTTCAACAATATGAAAAACCTTTTCAACTAACGGGGCTTTCTTCTGGTATCAATGTCATTTATGGTGATAATGAAGCTGGAAAGTCCACTCTTTTGCGTGCGTTGAGAGCGATATTGTTTGATCGATTTAACGGTAAGGGCGCTGATGACTTTGTGGGTTACAAAGGCGGCAGTCCTGAGGTTAGGATCGAGTTTGAGCTGAGTGGAAATCATTATTCGCTTGAAAAGATATTTTCCAAGAAAAAAGATGGACGAGCAGTATTAACCAATGAAGAAGGCGTTCAATGGGCCGGCTCTGAAGCTGAAATACAGCTTGCTGAATTATTAAAATTTGAAAATGTAGAAAGAGGGCTGGCTAAATCGGAACAACAAGGGATTTATGGCGTATTATGGGTTGAGCAAGGCAATGCGTGGCAACAAGTTTCAATTACAAACAATCAAAAAGCCAGTCAAACCATTCAAAATGTGTTGAATCATGAGCTAACCGACATGTTAAGTCAGGGAAAAGGTGAAAGCCTTTTGAAAAAATTTACCGAAGATCTCAATGAATATCAAACTGAAAAGGGTGGCAAGCCCAGAGGTGAATATAGAGAAAAACTGGATGCCAAAGTTGCTGCCGAACAAAAATTGCAAGACCTAAGTAATGAATTAGAGAGCTATCAGAAAAAAGTGGATCAACTGTCTGACCACCAGAAAGAATTAGCTACTTTTGTTAATGATGAAGTTGAGGAAAAAGACAAGCAGCAGCTTGAGCAAGCAAAAAAGCATTTAAGGCATGTGGAAGAGGTTAACCAACAATATAAACAATGTCAGCAAGATCTGAAACTTGCAGAGCTTAAGCTTCAAGCTTCTGAGAATGCCTTGAATGATAGAAGGACACTGATTGACAATTTGCACGCAAAAACCAAAACTCATGATACCTTGGGGTCAAAAATTGTAGAAATAGAGGCTGAGGCCAAGCAACTCACAATTAACTTAGATATTGCCCAAAAAGATCTAGCTAAAGCTAAAAGCGTCCATGAAGAAAGCCAGTTAGCTACAAAAAAAGCAAGGAGCTATCAAAAACTAAGCGAAGTTCAAGACAATATTAAACGCATTGATGAACAACTTAAAAAAATACACTCTCTGAATAATGATATTAAAAAGAAACGAAATAGCTTATCTCAAATACGACTAGACACGGTTAGCTTAAAAGAACTAAAAACGTTCGATGATCAAGTTAAATCCTTGCAAATGAAATTTGATACCATCGCAACGCAAGTTCAATATTCAATTCAAGGTGACGATGTAAAAATCAATGATAAACCTATTGCTGGTAGGGGAGAATTACTTATTTCCGATAAGTCAACGATATCGTTTGGCAATAGCCATATATGTATTACACCTGGCGGTGAGGAATTAAGTACAGTTCAAGAAAATTTAGTGGCATCAAAAAACCAGCGCTTTGTTGCATTTGAGCGATACAATATTACTTCAATATCTCAAGCTGAGGCTCAGGTAGAAAAAAAAAATACTCTTTTAGCGGAAATTGAATTACTCAACCAGCAGGTTAAGGTAATTGCACCTAAGGATATTGAAGCATTAGAGCAAGAACGAGCTAACAACCAGTTAGAAGAAGAAAGATTAAAAACTTTACTTGGTGAAACGAAGTCAATTTCGATTGAGCAAGCCGAAGAACAGGAAGCGTCATCCGGTGCTGAACTGAGTAGGTGCAGTGATAAAGAGCGTTATGCGCATGATCAATCGGTAAATAAAGAAGCTACTTTGAAGCACGAAAAAGCAGCACTATCTACATCAAAAGAAAGTTTGACGGCAATAAATAATAAGCTGGCATTAGCACGCAAAGAACATTCTGATGAGGAGCTAAACAATACCGTTCAAAGTATCACTGAAGAAAAGCAAAAATTACAAAGCAAACAGACGAATTTTGAAAACACTTTGAAAGACCTTGATTATGAGGGGGCTGCATCTGAAGTTGAACGGCGTCAAGGCGTATTAAATACAACCCAAAAAAGAATGGCTGATTTAAAGCAGCAAGTTAGAGATTTAACCATCGAGCTTCAAACAAGTGGCCATCGAGGGCTTGCTGAAGAAAAAGAACAAGCGGAACAAGCGTTAAAAGATGTTTGTAAAGAGGTCGACCGACTAAGCATGCATGTTGGTTCCTTGAATTTGTTATGTCAGCTGATAAGAGATAATATTCAGTCCGCCAAAGAAATGCTGGTCAAGCCAATTACAGAGTCAATGACACTTTATTTAAAAATTTTATTCCCTGATTCAGAACCAGTGATTGATGAAGAATTTTCGCTTCAATATATATTGCGGGACGGGATAAGAGAGCCGTTTGAAAATTTAAGCATAGGAACGCGTGAACAGCTTGCCATCTTACTCCGACTAGCCTACGCTGATTTACTGGCTGAAAAAGGGGCTTCTGTTCCACTGATTCTTGATGATGCCTTAGTTAATTCCGATGATCTCCGACGCGAGAAAATGAAACAAATCCTACACAGAGCATCTAAAAAACATCAAATTATACTCTTAACATGCCATGGCAATGACTACCGAGATAGTGGCGGGACATTCCTGAGTATTTAGCCTCGACAGCTTCTATTTGTGATAACTATAACTAGTCGACGCTGAAAAATGCATTTTTCACCAGTGATCAGAAGCAGTCATCCGAAGTTTAGTTGAGCTTTAAATATCTAATAAACTGTTTATCTACAAGATACAGGAGTCGTATTACCTGCAGCCGTGTAATTAAAGGATCGTAGCAACAAAAAAAATGCAAAATAAAACTCCCGCAACCATTTTCTGAAGTTGAATGCGGCAGCTGCCATGAGCACATTAATTTCATCTCCAATAAATCCTGATAGAAAGTTTCGCTCAAGCCTATGATCTGATTTTAAATGCCCAATGATTGCTTCAATACCTGCTCGCTTACGAAAACGTTTGCGTTGCTTTTGTCGTTGATAGGTCGACTTTGAGTGTTTTGGGTCTCCCTCTGGAATCATAATCTGCGTATCATCCACTTTCTTTTTTCCGCGGTAGCCACGATCACATAACGCAATATCCGGCACCCATTTAGCTAATTTTTTCACTTGCTCTAAAACATCAGGCAATGTATGGCCATCAAATCGGTTTGTCGAAAATGCCATTGCACCAACAATTAAATTACTTTCCTTTGTTTTGGCAATGGATACTTTGACACCAAATTCATATTTTTTATGCGCCTTACCTTTACTCATGCAATAAATATGTGGCTCATGCAAACTATAAACTTTATTTTTATCCTGGCGTTTTTGATTTAACACGCGCTCGTATAATTTCAGTTGCTCTTCTTCTAGCAATAAAGCCTCTTCTGATAATTTACGTCGCAATTCACGAACCAATGCTCCTGCTATTGTGCACAATCGCTTTGACGCTTTACGCGCTTTCTTTCCGTTTTTAGGGTGATTACGAAAACGTAAATTTAGTAATAGCTTTTTCAATTCACGACGGTAACTTCTTCGTAATGCAATGTCATGTGTTTCTGCCAGCTTCCGGCAACCTTCAATAATTTTGCGGTGCAACTTGTCATCTGTTGGGAAGGTCACATTCTTTTCTTGTACCGTGGTATCAATGCAAGCTTCTTTATCAGAAATTTTTTCGCCATGAACAGCTATTGATACGGCAAAAATTTTCTCAAACCCCTCTTTACCAATTCGTTTGAGAAAATAAACAAGATCGCTGGGGTCACAGGGAAATTTCCATTGAAATTCAACTTCACCACAAAATGCTTGATAATACGGATTTTGTACCCAACGTCTCACCACGTCTTCATCACTTAAGTTTTCAACATGCTTCAAAATATTCAAGCCGACCATCCGGCGTATAGGTTTAGAGGGACGATCGACTTTTGAATATAAATCTGCAAACTGTTTGTCAAAGTAATTCCAAGGAATGGTTGCAGCTAGCTGCAACAGAGGGTGCTTTGGATTAAGTTGATCTATCAAATCAGGGTGAAGAAAATTCTGTTGGTTTAAATCAGGGCTGTTTCCTTGCATTTTTGCGCTCCTTTCGACCGGGTTTCTGAGTGTAAATCATAAAAGCTGGTCGAAATTATACAACAGAATGAGAACTTTATCCCTGTTTTTAAGGTGTTTTTGTGTTTTTCAGCGTCGACTAACTAGCAGAACTAATCCGGAAGAATTTTTTTCTTTTTACCTGAATTATGCCTCGCTTGTAATTCAGCATCGTTGTATAGATCTGTCGTGGCACTGGTGGTATGACCGGCGTCGTCTCTGACATGCACAATAGGGCGTCCGCGCTTGTTTAAATCATCTGATATGCCAGTATGCCGTAACCAATGTACTGTTGCTTCAGATAAGGTTTTGGATTCGTCAACAAAACCTTCTTTGGCCATAGCTGTTATTGCGTTATCAAAACACTCTTGAACAAGCACGCGGATCTGGCGAGTGCTTTCAACGCCGCCTTGACCGATGAGCTTATGGATTAACGGTGTGGTCTCATTAGGTAAAGGTAAGGTGGGAGTCAATCCACGGTGATGGCGGTATCTTGCTAACGCTTTGAGCATGGCTTCGCTGACGGTGACATCACGCTCTTTATTGCCTTTACCTACTGTTTTAAACCACCAGTTCTCTTGGCTGTCTTGATAAAAATGGCCCATCTGGGGTTCCCAGCGCGGCGTTGCTGTGAGTTCTGATATGCGCAGATACATGAGATATAGCGCCGACATAATAAAGAGCGTGCGTTCATATTTGTCGTGATTGCTATCAGCCATCTTCTCTGCTGTTTCAATGACAAACTCCCATTGTAGGCTGGTAAGTCGGCGAATTTGGCGTTTGCTTTGTTGTTTACGGATAAATTTACTCTTTTGGCGAATTTGGCTGATAGGGTTGATTTCATTAAGTCCTTCACGAATAAGATAGTTATAAAAGCTGCTAACTGAAATAAATAGCGATTGCAGCGCTTTTTGTGAGAATTGGTAATCGATAATTTCAGGCTTGGCACCACTTTTGACAGCAGACTTCTTAGTGGTGGCAACAAAAAGCCGCCAGTCTGGGTTAGGGGTGCGTTCACCATCACGATTGATAAAGCGAGCGACTTTCTTAGTGCCAATCCAGGCTTTAGGTGGAGATTGGCAGAAGGCAATATATGCTTCAATATCAAGGCGACGCAGCTCTAGTAGTGATTTGCCTGAAACAAACCAAGACCACTGCGCTAATCGTTCAGCTTCACGGCGATAAGCGGTATAGGTGTCGCGACTACCTGTATATTGAAGTAAAAAATCTTTTAAGATTTGAAAGTCATGATCGGCAAAGGGTAGGGCGATGGACTCTGGTAATTTTTGCTCTGGAAGTTTCACCAATGTATCGAATAAGGGTATGGGAGCAGGGTGTTTTTTTTTATTACTCATGATTGCTATCGTCGCCCAGTTCTTTCCGTATTTGGCGCTCTAATTCTTTAGGATTAGGTAGCTTGTCAGATAGTTCTTTTGGTAACGTTTTGGTTAACGTAAATTCCGCGACACCGACTGGCTTGGTGATGTCTCTTAGTGTGTATTCAACCTCAAAACGATCGCGCTCACCGCAAAGAATGATCCCTATAGACGGATTTTCATGCGGTTCACGTACGAAATCATCTAATAAATTTAGGTAAAAATTCATTTTGCCGGCATACTCTGGCTTGAACGAGCCGGTTTTCAGCTCCATTGCTACGAGTGATTGAAGACGGCGATTGTAAAAAAGCAGATCAATGTAATAGTCTTTGTTGTTTTGACGTACACGGTATTGGTTTCCCATGAAGGTGAAGCCATAACCTAAAGCCAACATCACATATTTAATTTTCTCAACCATTCGGCTTTCCATTTCTGCTTCAATGACAGGCTGGCTTAAACCGAGCAAATCTAAGGTATAAATATCTTTCATGGTGCGATCGGCTTGTTGGGCAAGCTCCTGGGGTAGGGTATCTTTAAAATTATGTTGTTTGTTAGCCAAAATGAGGTGCTCGTAGGTTTGGCTTTTAATCTGTAGTGCTAACATGTCTCGGCTTAGCGCTAAATCACGGGCGGATTTAAGGTAATATTCTCTGGCTTTGGAATCGCTGACCTTGGTCATGATGAGGATGTTGTGGCCCCACGGAATTTCTCCAACAAGCTGTTGGAGAAATTCTAAGTCTTTGTATTCAATGTAGAATCTCCTTACATACCACAGATTTTGTGGTGAAAACCCAGCTTTGTCTGGGAAGCTTTTTTTCAAGTCTTTAGATAGCTGCTCTACGACACCATCACCCCAGCTTAGCTTTTGTTGCTTTTTAACAATCTCCTGACCCAACCACCAATAAAAATCAAGCAAGTTTCTGTTAGCTGCTCTTACAGTTTGAATTCGAGCATTCAAATACTTGGATTTCACATGATCAAGAAAACGCAAGTAGTCTTGGTTTGGGCGGAAAGGGGTTAGTTTGCTCATATACTTGTCCTCATCAATTCTCCAACAACCTGTTGGAGAATTAGAGCAGTATACCAGGCCAATACCCACAAATAAACCAGTATTGTTTAATACTGGATATTTCACATTATGGGCAGAATTAAGTGTCAAAGTGTCATTTGTCAAAGACAATTGCAATTTGTCAGAGTTGATTTCAACTATGGGTGTCTTTTTTATTTTTAACCAGTACGGCTTTTAAGTTTATCCCTCAGTCTGATCAGATAAAGCAGAACTATTTTTGCTTATTAGTAGCAAAAGAATACCTGTTGCCCCACAAAAAATGGATGCCAACAAAATGCCTAATTTAGCATTGTTTAAAAGATTTGGGGTAAATGACAGATCAGCAATGAATAACGCCATTGTAAATCCAATTCCAGCGAGTAAACTCCCTCCAGCTAATAGGAGCCAACTCAAATCTGTAGGTTTTGTTGCGATACGTGTGCGAATGGCTAGCCAGCTGAAAGAAAAAACACCAAGAGGTTTTCCGAGCACGAATCCTAAAAATATGGCTACTGTGATACGGCTA
>JAJFJO010000172.1 GCA_021774015.1 Gammaproteobacteria bacterium | reverse complement strand
TTATATTACGCTGTGCTACACGATGGGCTATTAAGTTTTCTTGCTGACCCTAAAAATCAGGAGAAAATATCAACCCTGCTATTACACCTCAGTCCAAAACAGTCTAGCATTATTATTAACTCTACTATGGAAGCAGTAAATAGTAGTATTGATGTAGATACTCATCAGCTAGTCATCAATAAATTACACGAATTTAGCCGGGACAGCTTGCATTTCGATTATATTTACAAACTATTTCATTTACTCATCTATCGAGACACACATTATGCAGCGACTAAGATAACCGACATTTCCACGCACTTGTTTTCTAAGCTAAGTGATTTTTTACTGCATATCCCTGACTCTTTCATTCAAAGTGCCGGTCAAATCAACACAGCTTTATATGAAAAATTGACAAATAAGAATACAACTAAAAATGCAATGAGTGAACAGGCTGCCATTATCACAGGTGAAGACATTGCAACACTTATCATCACTGTCTTCAGCACTCCTAATATAAAATTGCGCCCAGCAATGGGTTACAGCGGCCCTTTGCGTGGCAAGCACGACCGCGCCATGGAGCGTTTGATCAGGCAAGGCAAAATAAGCCTTACCGATCAAACTGAATATCTTTTTCAACACAGCGGCATGCGTGTGCCTAGTGATGAGCTCTTTAAAAAAGTCTATCAAGGCGTTATTGCAAATGAGCCTAGTTATGCACTGGGAAAATGGAAAAGCTCGCACTAGCAAGAACCATATAACTATCAACCATCATTTTTCACTTTAAACCCAAGCGCTTTAAGGCGATCAGCAACGCTTGGGTGGCTGGAAAACAAGGATGCCATAGAACCTTTCGCGCCAATGCCTGCTTTTACGGGGTCAAAAATGTACGCTTCACGTCGAACGGATTCATGCGGTGTGCTGTTATAAAAATCTGCATACTCCTCCGCATTTTGCGTGTGATCTCCCTGAATTTTCAATAGCGCTTTGGCTAATGGTTCATTATCACGCGTCAATTCAACACAACCGGCATCTGCCATGTACTCTCGTGTGCGGCTCAAAAATAGCATTAACAATACCGTAATCAAAGGCAGTACATAGCGCAGCACCATAACAATAATAAACAACCAATTGGCACCACCCCCACCCTCACGATTAGAACGACGGCCACCACCAAATATAACGCCCCAAAATAACACATCGATCATAATAATCATGAGATTGGCCAGCACAGAAGCCATCAAAGTAAGCTTTATATCCATATGTCGAATATGGCTCAACTCATGCGCCATCACCGCCTGCAATTCAGCACGGTTTAATTTATCTAATAAACCACGAGTAATCGCCACCATTGCCGATTTTTCACTATAGCCACTTGCGAAAGCGTTCATATAGGGTGCTTCAATAATATAAACCCGCGGCATATATTGTAAACCCGCAGCGACTTTCATTTCTTCCACCACGTTATATACTTGCTTCTCTCTGGTATCTTTTGATTCACCTGTCACTTCATGATACTCAGAGCCTAGCAGCATCAAGCGATCGTGAAAAGTAAAGGTTACCCACAAAGAAATAACGGCAATACCTGCTGTAATTATTGTCGCAAAAGGCGTTATTTGAAAGGTAATCAACGCATAAAATATTTCAGAAATCGGCGCTTGCATATAGCGCTGGCTATAAATAATGATATCAATTAATAACCCAAGGCAAACATATAGCAATACAAAAATCGCAATGACAATAAATGTGCGCCGCTTGTTGCGGCGCAAAATTTCCCGCCAATTAGCGGTGCCCTGCTGAAACCCTTTTAATAAATCACTCATTTACAACTTCACAGTGTAGTCTTCTTGTTCTTTTACTTTTGCTTCGTCAAGCTGCCAATAGGTAAAATCAAAATCCAATTTTCCGGAAAACATCGATACCACCATCGCCTGAAAAAAAGATTTTTTCTTCGCATTATAACGCTCAATGCTGTCATTATAAGCTTGCTTAGAATAAGCGAGTTTGTTTTCTGTATTAACAATCTCTTCTTGTAGCTGCATCGCATTTTGATTGGCTTTTAAGTCTGGATATTGCTCGAACACAACATTGATACCACCCAAAATACCGGATATTTTATTTTCAGCAGCCATCCGGCCTGCTGCATCACCCGACTCTTTTGCTTGTTGGGCTTGATTACGCAACGCGACCACATCTTTCAACGTGGATTTCTCATAGTCCATATATTTTTTAACAACATCGATCAATGATTCAAATACTTTATAACGACGATCCAATTGAATATCAATTTGTTTTTCATTGTTACGAACCGCTTCAATTAACGCAATCAATGCGTTATACGTCATAACAATAAAGCCGCCAATTAGCACTAATATAATAATAAATATGACCCAACTCATTTTGGAACTCCTCTAATGATTTTGTCTTTATTTCATCACCTTAACTATAGCATAAGCCGTGAGGTAAGCACATGCTTGATACAGAGCCAACTATAGGCACTCACCAAACCCACTACAAGCACCGGCACCTCAGAATTACGTACACACTCGGCTTGGAACTACGTTTACTAACTGAGATCGCACACACTCGATTCGGAACCACGCACGCGAGTAA
>JAJFJO010000171.1 GCA_021774015.1 Gammaproteobacteria bacterium | reverse complement strand
CAGCAAGTATCACTTCACGTCGAACCTGTGCTTCGCTCAGATGTAACGTGCGGCCGATCTTTGAGTGAACTGCAGAAACACGCTCGGCGACCAACCGCCCGAGGGACAGGCGGCCCTGCACCACGGTTCCGTCTAGATTCGCGTCTGCACCGAGTCTTACATCTTCGGCTGAGATATCACCGAGGACGTGACTATTGGAGATCTCCAAGGCGTGAGCAGTCAATCCGCGAATATTGAGGCCATTTTCCACAGTCGCACGCACGAGTTCGACCTTCCCGTTGATTATCGCCTCACTCATATCGACCTCGTCGGAGGTCCGTATGCGCCAGAGCTCCACATCCGGGGCTTTGATTCCGCGGAGGTCGATGTTGGCCGCTGAGACTGCATCCAGCCGAAGTGGTCCGACGAATGTCGAGCGGTAGAACCCGATGGAAGCCGCGTATGATGACCTAGAAACGAAAACCATGGAGTCGAACGTACAAAGCTCGAACCGCCAGGGCCTTTGCACTAAGGCATTGTGGATATCGATCTCGCCACCTATCGAAGCGCCGCGGATCAGTACGCCGTGCCGAGGGAGAAAGCGTAGTGCGACGTCGTTCACCAGAATACTATCGACGAAGCTGGCCCGGAGTGTGGCAGGCTCGTGCCAAGCAACGTCCACATTCTCCCGAGATCTTACAGCGGGCGAGTCGAACACAGCCGGCTCTCCGTTGCAGTTTTTTTGCCATGCCCACCTCTCCGGTTCTGTCCAGTCACTCTCAACAGCCAAGAGCAAGCAGCTGGCAAGTCTCTCTTCCTCCAGACGGTGGGTCGGTCGCTGCTCCGCGTGCAAGCTTGCCGCTGCTACCGATGCACTCGTAATAAAGATCGCGAGGACGCCTCCTAGCGCACATGGATTAACGGCTATGTATCTGAGAGTCATGAATCTTAAGCACTCCGGTGATCAACCAACGAGTTCGTCATCCCTGGCACTTAGCGCCCACAAGGACTATCGCCCGCGGCACTCGGACACTCGTCTCCAGTCGCCGGGAAGCGACGTCAGTCTCACACGCCCGTGAAACTAGATCATTCTAGGCTCAACTTATCCGGATTAGGTTCGTAAGCTTACCCGTTAAACCCAGACCCCACAATGTAAACCAAGCCACCGAAAGCCGCCATGCCTATCAGGGGACCCGACGGGCCCAACCCATAGGACCGAAAAGGGAAAGCTCCCGTGCCGATGAACAGGAACATGACGGCAATCATCAGGCAGAAAGCTAGGAAGCCGAGAAGTTTTGTCGCAACCTCTCGTTTCGAATCGTCGACCATGAATAAGAAAACGAATGGCCGAATATGCCTAGTAAGAAAAGGATGGGCGCTGTGAAGCCGATCGCAACGCATTCGGAGATATGAACTCAAGATACTGGCTCATGGGTCCCCGTTAGCCGAATTGTGGAAAACTGACGCTCCTTCGCGCGTTAGATTTGTGACAAAGCGCCCCGCGAGCTAGACGCGATATTACGCGGGGAAACTCCACCCGGCTCAGCGGCGGGGAGAGAGTGCAATCGCTAAGGGCGGATCTCGTAAACAGAGTAAAACGCCCCACCGTCGAGTTTCGCGAGTCGCACTTGAGTGAACCCCGCATCGTTACAGAGTTGTTTCATCATGGACTCAGTGCACCCCAGGCTTCCTAGTCCTGGCCCGCATCCTTCGAGTGCGCTCGGCAAGTCGCACAGCACGCTGAAGCCGAACAACATTGCTCGTTGATCACCAATCGCCTTCTCTGAGCTTCGCGGTTCCGCACAAAGATAGACACAATTGCCCGCAAGCGATCGACGGATCGCTTGCAGCACCCCTAAGGGGTTTGACGCGTTGTTGAGCACGTCGATGCCGACAACCACGTCGAAGTCCCCCCCTAAGCCGTCCGTCGCGTCCCGAACCTCGAAGCAAATACGATTCGCTTCGTCCTTCTGCGACGCCTCAACTTTCGCGCGTGAGATCGCATACGCATCTTCGTCGATTCCAACAAACCTTGAGTTCGGGTAACACTCAGCCAGCCGAAAGAGTGCTTCGCCGCCTCCACATCCGACCTCGGCGACAGCGCATCCCGCAGTAAGAGTTGCGTCTAGACCTGGGACGGACGGGATCCAGGCACGCAGCAGATCCCATTGAACATACGCCCTAGCCATTCGGTCGACACCCGCGCGCAGATCAACGTTGCCTGCTTTCATAAATCGCGCCCCTCTACCCGTCACGAAAAGTTCCGCGACCTCATTTAACTGGGCGGCGAGGGCACTCCATGTCTGGAACAGACCACCAAGAGAATCGGCATTGCTATCAGTGGCGAGGACAGCCCAATATCCGGGCGTTATTGCGTAGCGCCCGCGGGCTGAACTTTCGGCGATGTAGCCACTGCCTACCATCGCGGCCAGCCATTCCTCTGTATACCGTTCGTCGACGCCGGCTGCGGCGGCTAACTCCTGCGCCGTGCTTGGGCCAAGTTGTCCAAGTTGCCGAAATAACCCCAGCCGATCGCCCAGAGCTACTAGCGTCACCGTAAACGCAGCTGCTACGTCGCTGAACGCGCGCGCGAAATAGACCGACTTGTTCATGGTACACCGTCCCTGTTTTCAACAACTGCCCCATCAATGGGACGAAGAGGTGGGCACCCCAAACACCTCAGGCCAGGACGGCGGCTGCCGAGGACATACCATGACCGGCCACAGGATGGTCCGCCTCACAGCATTGTTCCTGCCGCTACGCGTCAAGTCAGCCTGTACGTCGTAAACGTCGCGGGGGTTCAAAGTAACCCAGTGCCTCCCAAATGGCAGATATTCCATATCGCTCGTACATATGGTAGGCCAAGTCGCGGAAGCGAATCAATCAAAATCGGCTACCAAGGAGCGTGCGAGACTATGACCAACCCGCTGCCGATCACCGTCGGCATTTTCGTCGCGATAGCACCGTTGGTTGTTTATGCATTGGTTCTGTCTCCACGCGTGCGGACCACAGACGACTTTTACCTCGCGTCTTCTGATCTTTCGACCCGCGGACTGTTCTCAACCCTTGCGGCGACATGGCTTCTCTTGGGGAACGTTGTGGTTGCGGCCATGTTCCTCGGGGCCAGTTACGGATGGGTAAACTGGTGGATGATCTTTACATGGGGCGTC
>JAJFJO010000018.1 GCA_021774015.1 Gammaproteobacteria bacterium | reverse complement strand
TTGAAACCTCCTGCGATGAAACAGGCATAGCCATTTATGATGCTAAGCAAGGTTTAATCGCGCATCGTATTTATAGTCAAATTGCACTGCACGCCGAATATGGGGGTGTGGTGCCAGAGCTTGCATCGCGAGACCATGTCCGAAAAACATTACCGCTGATTGAATCTGTATTAAATGACGCAACATGCCTGCCGGAAGATATTACGGGTGTTGCTTATACGCGCGGCCCAGGATTGATTGGTGCGTTGATGGTAGGAGCAAGTATTGGTCGTAGCTTGGGGTTTGCTTGGGGTGTGCCGACCGTTGGTGTGCATCATATGGAGGCGCACTTAATGGCAGCGATGCTTGAAGACGACAAGCCAACATACCCATTTTTAGCTCTCATTGTATCTGGCGGCCATACGATGTTGGTTGAGGTTAATGATTTTGGTTCTTATCGTTTGTTGGGCCAAAGTTTAGACGATGCTGTCGGTGAGGCATTTGATAAAACCGCTAAATTATTAGGTCTACCGTATCCTGGCGGCCCTGAGTTAGCAAAATTAGCAGAGCAGGGTGAACCTGATCAATATACATTCCCGCGCCCTATGGTTAACCGCCCGGGTTTTGATTTTAGTTTTAGTGGGCTAAAAACCCATACCATGAATTGTTTTCGTAAGAGTGATCAAGCGGTGCAAACGAAAGCGAATATTGCACGCGCTTTTGAAGATACGGTTGTTGATACATTACTCATAAAATGCAAACGAGCGATCGAGCATACTCATTTAACATCATTAGTGATTGTTGGGGGTGTAGGCGCGAATAAAAAGTTGCGTACTACGATGAAAGCGGCGATGAAACCATTAGGTGTATCTGTGTATTATCCACGTTCTGAATTTTGTACGGATAATGGTGCGATGGTGGCTTACACGGGTTATGAACGGTTATCGCGTGGTTATTCTGATTCCTTAAAAATAGCAGTCAAACCACGCTGGCCGTTAGTTGACGCTTAAAGATGACAGCCCTTAATGTCATCCCGGAATTTAGTGTTTGTTGGCGAGCTTGCGAGCCTTACAAACACTTAATATCCGGGATCCAAGTAGAGACTATTGAGCTTAACTTTTAAATAAATTGGTTTTATTTTCAGTGCCACTGCGCAATCGTTGTATATTATCTTTATGTTTCCAAAAAATCAGTGCAGCTATAATAATGGCTGGAATGACATAAGCAGGTTGGCTGAAAATCAACAAAAATACAGGTGCGCAAGCAGCAGCGGCTAGAGACCCTAAAGAAACGTATTTAGTAAAATAAGCTAGTACCGCCCAGATAACAACAATGATGACAGCAACGATTAGTGATAAGCCCAACACAGCCCCCATCATCGTCGCAACGCCTTTGCCACCCTTGAATTTAAAATAAAGGGGAAAGATGTGGCCAACGACAGCTGCAACAGCAACAAGTCCCAGCATAAAACCATCGACACCCAGCATACGACCAATAAGCACAGCTAAAAGGCCTTTTAGAACATCACCAGCCAGCACAACAGCCGCCTGATGCTTCCCAACAGTACGCAAGATGTTGGTAGCGCCTGCATTACCAGAGCCTTGAGTGCGTGGGTCGGGAAAGTTCATTAG
This sequence comes from Gammaproteobacteria bacterium, assembly GCA_021774015.1. GTDB lineage: Bacteria > Pseudomonadota > Gammaproteobacteria > Coxiellales > Coxiellaceae > JAJFJO01. The sequence goes on along the minus strand of JAJFJO010000018.1, from coordinate 4,599 downwards.
TTTTGAAAGCAGAATGCTCATTGATAGTGAGCCAAGTAGATAAGCGACTACGATAGCGATTATATTACTCATGATATACGTCCTTATAATTAATGGATCCTTAAGCCTAGAAAAAGCAGTTGAATCACGTTTACCAGTACAGCATCTTGACTCATCTAGCTATCTCAAAATTCGCTCATCACCAATAAGGGGACCACGCAATTTTTGAGTACGATATCTAAATCAATCTGTTGCACTGGATAAACGCGCTCAACTGCACTCTCTAGGTTAAATAATAGAGGTTATAAGCAGTAAGTTCAATGTTTAGAGTATCACAGCAGCGTTCATCCACCTTTGAGTAGATGTTGTCGGTAATACCTTAGCTCATTAATGGAGTCATGAATATCTTGTAAAGCGATATGCTGAGAAACTTTGGATGTACCAGCAGCAACATCCGGAGCCCAGCGTTCTGCCAGTATTTTTAGCGTGCTAACGTCTAGATTTCGATAATGGAAAAAGCTTTCTAGAGTAGGCATATAGCGGGTCAAAAAGCGTCGATCTTGATGGATAGAGTTACCACAAATAGGCGATTTGCCACCAGGGACATATTCTTTGAGAAAATGTAATGTGGCTTGTTCCGCTTCTGTTTCGCTGATATTGCTAGTTTGAACGCGATCGACTAAGCCCGATTGAGTGTGATGCTCTACATTCCAAGAATCCATCAAGTTCAGTATATCTTCGGATTGATGGATAGCGAAAGTGGGGCCTTCAGCTAAGACATTAAGATCTGAGTCGGTGATAACCGAGGCGATTTCTAATATGTGATCCCGTTCTGGGTTTAACCCGGTCATTTCCAGGTCAATCCATACTAGATTGTTCTCATTGATGCTCATGCCTTGCTCCTTATGAATATAAAAAGCAGTATAACAAAGTTTTTGTTGTTGCTCACGTTTGACAGCACTATAAAAAGCTCGTTAAGATAGGCGCTATGAATATGAATAATGCTATTTTAGTCCATCCGCGCTTCCTGCTGCCGTAAGGCAGGTCTTTTTCGCTTATCAATTGTATTTTCAATCATACTTACCTTATAAAAGGCATAACGATTATGAACCTAAAACGACATATAGGCACCCCTGGATTATTATTTGCTGCGATGGGAGGTGTTCTCGGTTCTGGCTGGTTATTTGGCCCTTTTTTTGCAGCACAAGTTGCTGGGCCCGCCGCTATAATATCGTGGGTGCTGGGTGGCCTTTTAATGATGGTGGTTGCATTTACCTTCGCAGAATTATCAAGTACTTTCCCGGTTGCGGGTGGTTCTGTACGCTTTTTACAGTTAAGCCATGGATCACTGGTGGGTTTTACGATGGCATGGATAGCGTGGTTACCATCAGCTGCTGTAGCGCCAATAGAAACCATGGCCTTGATTCATTATGCGACTAACTATATTCCAGGTTTAATGCACGACGTGAATAATGTGCATATCCTCAGCGGGGAAGGTATGGCTGTTGCAGCAATCTTAATGTTTGTTATGTGTGTGATTAATTCCTATGGCGTGAAGTTGTTATCAAAGACTAATAATGCGGTTATGGTATTTAAATTGACTGTGCCGATATTAACGATTCTAGTTTTGTTGTCTATAGACTTTCATCCATCGAATCTTACATCCGCTGGTTTTGCACCGATGGGAATCAAAGGCATCTTAGCTGCAATGCCTACAGCAGGTATTATTTTTTCGTTTATAGGCTTTAGTCCAGCAATTCAATTGGCGGGAGAAGCTAAGTCACCGCAACGATCCATTCCAATTGCTATTATTGGGGCCTTGTGCCTCGGAATTTTGTTGTATGTTATTTTACAATTTGCATTCATCTGTGCGCTGAACCCTAAAGACTTAGCACTGGGGTGGACAAACCTTTCTTTTTATGGGGATGCAGGTCCTTTTGCCGGTATGGCAGTTGGGGTTGGTGCGGTGTGGCTAGCATATATTATTTATGTGGGTGCTTTTATCTCACCGTTTGGCACGGCATTAATTTACACGGCTTCTACTGCGCGCATGGGTTTGGCGACAGGGGAAAATGGTTATCTGCCTGCTTTTATGAAAAAGCTGAATCGCCATGGCGTTCCGATACGGATTTTAATGTTAAATTATTGTATTGGTATTTTATTATTTTTGCCTTTTCCAACGTGGCAAAAAATGGTGAGTTTTTTGGTATCAGCGCTAGTATTTGCTTATGGGGTGGGGCCTTTATCACTGCAGGTGTTGCGTAAAGTCATGCCGGATGAAGAACGTCCATTTAAAGTATGGATGCCTAGGGTGACATGTTTAGTTGCCTTTTATGTTTGCAACCTTATTGTGTTTTGGACGGGTTGGGATATTGTGAGCAAAATTTTAATTGCTATAGTTATTGGTTATATTTCATTGATTTTCATTCGTCAGACTGAGCAGGGCAAGCAATTGCATTTTGATTGGCACAAGTCTTACTGGATGTTTTTATATCTAATTGCTCTTGGTGTAGTGTCTTATTTAGGCGGCTTTGGGCATGGTCTTGGTGTGATTCCATTCGGTTGGGATTTTGTTGTGATTGCAGGTGTTTCTCTAGTGATTTATGAGCTAGCTGTTCATGCAGGTTTGCGGGGGCTTGAATCTACGTAGTTTATTGTCAATAAAGGCATTTTCAATGGGCGAACGTGTTATTCGTTAATGATGCCGTTGGGTACATGAGCAGTGGCAACGTGTTGGCTAGCAGATTCACAATGGCCTTGTTGATCATCAAAAAAGATATCAGCACCAAAGGCACGCAAGAATTCACTTTTATCCAAACCGCCTAAAAATAACGCTTCATCGATTCGAATATTCCATGCGCGTAACGTTCGGATCACGCGCTCATGCGCGGGCGCTTGTCGTGCAGTGATCAGTGCTGTGCGAATAGGGCAATCGTTGGTGTCAAAATGGCTTTGTAAACTTTGCAATGCGTGTAAAAAGCCTTTAAAAGGACCGCCAGTTAATGGCTTATTTGCAGCATCTTTTTCACTTTTTGTAAAAGCATCAAGGCCGTGCTCTTGATAGACGCGTTCTGATTCATCAGAAAAAATAACGGCATCGCCATCAAAAGCGATGCGCAGATCTGTTTTGTGATTGTCATATTGGCTGGATGACATAATGGTTGCTGCGGCACAGCCATTTTGTAAGGCATATTCAACATCCTCTCGATGTGCTGATAAAAACAAATGTGAACCGAAAGCCTGCACATACTCATAAGGACTTTTGCCGCTAGTGAAAGCGGCGCGTTTAATGTCTAAGCCGTAATGCTCGATACTGTTAAAAACACGCAGACCCGTGTCAGCACTATTGCGTGATAAGAGAATCACTTCAATAAGATCGATGTCTTTTTTTATTTCTAATAATTTATTAACGAGAGGAAATGCGACACCAGGTTCTAGCAGATCATTTTCATGTTCAGCTTGATATTCAGCGTATCGCTGGATGCCTTCGTTCTCGAATACATCATTGGACTCATCCAGGTTGAATAGAGCTCGGGATGAAATACCGATAACGAGCTTTTTGGAGATGTCTGTAGGCATGTTTGCTCCTTTTCTGGCATTGTAGCAAAACTAGGCTTGGTTTCATACCTGCGTAGAAGAGTTCCATTTTATGAGGGTGTTATGTTGTGGCTATTAGCCTTGATGTCGATAGGCTTTGCGCTCTAACATCATAACTGCAACAGTGCCATCGGAAGTGGCAATATGGGTGTGTTTTTAATTTGACTTTTTGTAAATGTTTTCGCCCATATTTCACCATTTTTGTATTTCAGAATTTGCTTAAGATCACTAGGGCGAAGCTGATTGCGCCATTTAACTTCGATTGGCCAGAATTTTTTGTTACTAACATAAGCAACATCGACTTCGTTTTCAGCTTTAATATAGTATGTTGGATAATGTTGGCGAAAGTGTGTTGCAACAATCGACTCGACGAGTGCTGCTGAAAGATGGTTGCTGGATATAGCTGGCATGATTAAATCTTCAAAAGGATTTTCAGTTGGGTTTAACCATTCCGTCATTGCATGGAATATAAAAGGATCACAAAACATAATTTTACGGTGTTTCTTGGGTGCGCCGACTAATTTGTCTTCAATTAAAGCAAGCTGAATAAAGATGGCATCCATAGATTCCAATAAAGAAGCATAGTCTATTGCTGTTTGAGTATGATCGATTGATAAAGCACTTACAAGATTCCGCCACGAAATTTGGCTGTTGTAATGCTTTATAATAGCGCCTGTTAGTTCGCGTAGGAAACTCTCCTTTTTGCCATGCTTAATAACATCGCCACGAATCCAGTCTGAATATGTAGCAAGTGTACGATTACTTATGCTGCTGGTCTCGGCATACTCATTAATAGCGGTAAGAAAACCACCGTGAATAAGGTAATTATCAAATTCCTCAAATATTGTAGGGGTGTTTTTTTCTAGGGGCTGCTCAAATATTTTTTTATGTTTGAGTTGGACGGTTTGTTTGAAACTCAGTGGGTAGAAGTGAAAGTCTACCTTTTTTGCTTTGCCTCGTCGGCCAGGAAAGCGTTTGCGTGCTTCTTGCATCATGGTTAAGTCGGAACCGCTAATGACAACA
>JAJFJO010000170.1 GCA_021774015.1 Gammaproteobacteria bacterium | reverse complement strand
CTACAAACAACGAGCATTGAATTAATGGTACAAGTGAATGGCAAACTACGCGGTAAAATTACAGTCGCGACTGACGCCACTCAAGATCAAATACAAGAGATTGCAACAAAAGAATCGAATATCGCTCGTCACTTATCGGATAAAACCATTAGGAAAGTGATCATTGTTCCCAATCGTTTAGTCAATATTGTAGTGCAATGAAGATGATAATCCGCCTTATTGCGTTATCGTGTTTAGCCTTGCTATTAAGCGCATGCGGCTTTCAACTACACAATCCTGACGCGATGCCTGAACAACTTCATACGGTTTTTCTACAAAGCAACCAACCAAGCAGCGAATTAACCACGCGATTAAAAGAAATGTTGCGCAGCCAGAAGATTCATATTGTCACATCTCCATCTCAAGCACGCTACGGCTTAGTGGTCAGTGATAAAGTGGTGACAACGACTCGTTCCACCTCTGTTGTGTCGACACTCCATGCGAGCATTCATCTGGTTGATCATCAAGAGCGTGGCGTGCTACCCGCGCAAAGCTTTAGTGCAACACAATCGGTTATTCTCAACAACAATCAAGTGATGACAACTTTTGTAGATGATAGCGTGACACATGAATTAGCCAACGATATCGTTAATCGCATATACTATTGGCTCACCTCAGCCGAAGTGCACGATGCATTAAGCAACACAGCGAGGCAAAAGCATGCAATTAAAACCGCAACAACTCGGTAGTCATTTAAATAAAACATTATTACCGATATATTTGATCAGCGGTGACACACCTTTGTTAGTCACTGAAATCAGAGATAGCATACGCGCAGCAGCACACAAGGCGGGCTACACACAACGGGACGTCTTAGCAGTTGAGCCTGGCTTTCACTGGGACCAATTTACGCAAACCACACAGAATTTAGGCCTATTTTCCAACAAGCAAGTTATCGAAATTCACAACCCCAACACCAAATTCGATGATGCGGGTAAAAAAGCATTGCTGCATTATCTCGACAACCCGAGTGACGATCATATTATCATTATCGTAACGGGCAAGTTAACTGGCGCACAGCAAAAAACAAAATGGTGCAAAGCTATTGATGCAGTTGGCGCTCTGATACCTGTCTGGCCAGTTGCTACCTATGAATTACCGAAATGGATACAAGCGCGCATGAGCACATTTGGTTTAAAAGCTAATGCGGCAAGTATTGCTTTATTAGCAGAATTAACCGAAGGTAATTTGCTGGCAACGCATCAAGCGATTGAAAAACTCAACCTATTATCGACTGATAAAAATATTACCGAGCAAGATGTTATGGCGGCGGCTTGTGACTCAGCAAAATTCAACGTGTTTGACTTAGTGAATTACGCACTGCAAGGTAATAGCGAACGCGTATCGCGAATTTTAATTGGCTTGCAACAAGAAGGTTCGGAAGCTACTTTTGTACTCTGGGCATTAACACGCGAAATTCGCCAATTATTAAATCTCACTGCCAAAATACATAATGGCTCCTCTATACAACAAGTTATTGCACGCGAGTGGTCTTCACGAAAAGGCGTGTTGGAACAAGCGTTGCGGCGACACAATAGCAATAGCTTGCTCTCATTGATAAGACTCGCCAGCCAAGTTGACCAGTCCATTAAAGGCATTGCAGTTGGTAATCCTTGGGATTTGCTATTAAGCTTAAGTCTGGGCTTGTGCTTAACAGGAGTGAATCATGCAACAGCATAAAACACCAACCGGTTTGCTTGGCGGTACATTTGATCCAATACATAATGGACATTTGCATATCGCCAATTATGTTATGCAAGCACTAGATTTAAAGGTCATGCAATTTATTCCTAACCGGCAAGCGCCTAAAAAACATAAAGCATTTGCTAGCGAACAACATCGTATAGCAATGCTTAGACTGGCATTAAGCAATTATCAAAATTTTATAGTTAATGATATTGAATTTAATCGCCCCACCCCTTCTTATATGTTTGACACGTTGACCACATTACGTAGTTTAGTTCCCACACTGCCCTTATGTTTAATCCTTGGCGCGGATGCATTTGATGGACTGAATAAGTGGTTCCGCTGGCAAGATTTATTGAATCTCGCTCATTTAGTGATTATTAATCGTCCTGATTATCCAGTCCCAAGCTGCGACTGGCAAAAGGAACTATTAGCAAAACATCTCACCCACAAAAAAGAAGACTTACACGCAGCACCGAACGGCAACATTATTATGCTAAAGGCTCAGCCCATTGCTATTTCTTCAACAGAAATTAGAGAAAAAATCAAAGCCGGTGAGGATGTATCAGAATATATGCCAAAAAAAGTCTGGAACTATATTCAGCAGCATCGATTGTATAACCACAAGTTGAAAGCATAATTCTTGCTCACATTTCCACGGGATGATGCCATATATTCAAAACCCACTATAAACCTCATACATTCAACCTGAAAACCCACTGGATAATGAGCATAATCTACCCACATTATGCCTAAGAGCTAAAATATGGTATTGTCTAGACTTGGGTTTACCTCAAAAGGATAGGTGATCGTGAACAGCTGGCCCTACAATTACAATACCTACTTTATTGCATTTGCCGCTGCCATTTCAGGGCTGCTATTTGGTTACGATGCCGGCATTATCTCTGGAGCTATGCTCTTTATTAAACAAAGCTTTAGCATTTCCAATACTCAAATTGGCATCATGGTTAGTGCTGTTCCGCTAGGTGCATTAATGTCCTCAATCATCACTGGCCGCTTGAGTGATTGGTTTGGACGCAAAAAAATATTATCGATAACCGCTTTCTTATTCATACTAGGTTCACTGGTATGCGCCTCAGCAGACACCTCAAATGAGTTAATTATTGGACGTTTGCTTCTAGGATTTGCAGTAGGAATGAGCACATCTTTATCACCTGTTTATATCGCAGAGATCGCTAAAAAAGAACAACGAGGAAAATTAGTTACCTTTTTCCTCATATCGGTTAATTTTGGGATTTTTATATCTTACGCAACAAACTTAGCATTTGCTCATAGCGAATCATGGCGAATCATGCTGGGTTTAGGGGTGGTGCCTGCTGTAGTACTCGCCATCTTTGTTGCATTCTTACCTGAAAGTCCTCGATGGCTAGCTCTTAAAGGGAACGTCAAAGAAGCGGAAAATATTTTAGAAAAAACACGCAACCCAGCAGAGGCACAAACAGAGTTACAGGAGATTCAATTTGTTTTGCAACAAGAAAAAAATACGTTAAAAACTGTCTTAACAAAACAATTTTTAAAAGTTATTTTTCTGGGTGCATTAATCGGTGTCTTCACTCAGGCAGTTGGAATTAATGCTATTATCTATTATGCTCCCACAATTTTTCAAAAAACCGGTTTTAGCGACGCCACCGTCTCCATCCTAGCTACATTAGGTATTGGATTTACTGTAACACTTTCTGCTGTAATTGCTGCGAGCATCATCGACAAATTTGGACGCCGTACATTGCTGTTGACTGGTTTGTTCGGAATTATTGCAAGCCTGTGTCTCATTATTTATGCGTTTCAATATGTTCACAACCAGCTTTTATTGGGATGGTTGGCACTTGCCGGGTCCATTCTGTTCGTAGCATGCCAAGGCATATCGGTGGGCCCTGCTTGCTTTCTTTTACCGTCTGAAATATACCCAGCTAAAATTCGAGGGATTGGAATGGGTGTATCCATTGCTTTCAATTGGCTAACCAATTTTTTAGTGGCCTTATTTTTTCCGATTATACTAGGCTCACATGGAATTGTGTTTGCCTTTAAAATATTTTTAGCACTATCAATCATTGGCTGGATACTGTTTTTCTTTTACATTCCAGAAACAAAGAAAGCATCCTTAGAAGATATTGAACTTAATATTTTACAAAATAAAAAATTACGGTTATTAGGCAGTTGATCCCTGGTGTTTATACACTAAAGAAGTTGAGGTGGGAACATGACAACTAAAACATTAAAAGCTATTGAACCCTGCGACAGCTTTTATAAAAATCACATTACCTTCACCTCAGCTTTAGAGATGGAAGAAATTACTCGCCCTCTAAAAAAAATCGGCTTATCCTATTTCACTTTTGATAGAACCTATAAAGATAATTCGCACATTAGGCTAACCAATGCAGGAAAGTGGATCGAGCATTACTACAGGAAAAAGCTCTATGACGTAGCTATTTTTGAAC
>JAJFJO010000169.1 GCA_021774015.1 Gammaproteobacteria bacterium | reverse complement strand
CCTTAGGGTGTGTGATTGTTGGTTTGGTTGGCCTTGAAGTGGGGATGGTGTTTTATAATTCGATGCTAAATGATTTGGTACCCAAAAATTATATCGGCCGGATTTCTGGCTGGGGTTGGGGCTTTGGTTATTTTGGTGGTTTGACGAGTTTATCAATTGCTCTATTTTTATTTATTGAGAATAAAATTCCGGGCATACACCTAAATATCGCTGCATCTGAGCATGTGAGAGCCTGTGGGCCTTTAGTCGCTGTATGGTTTTTAGTTTTTGCCTGGCCGCTATTTGTGTTTGTACCTGATCGCTTAAGTACAGGGATTGGCAAAATAACCGCAGTTAAGTTGGGTGTCAGCTCTTTGATTAATACCCTACGTTCCGTGCGCCAATACAAGGAAGTGCTGAAATTTTTAATTGCTCGGATTTTATATATCGATGGCTTAAATACGATTTTTGCTTTTGGTGGTATTTATGCGGCTGGAACGTTTCATATGAGTTTTCAAGAGGTGCTTAAGTTTGGTATCACATTGAATATTGGTGCCGGTATCGGGGCGGGTATGTTTGCATGGATGGACGATTTTAAAGGCGCTAAACCCACTATCTTGCTTGCGCTGGGTTTAATGATTATCTCTGGCACCGGTATGCTTCTGGTGACAACCAAAATGTGGTTTTGGATATTTGGTGTCGTACTTAGTTTGTGTGTAGGTCCTATTCAGGCGGCAAGTCGTTCATTGTTGATTCACTTGTCACCACCCGAGTTGATTACGGAGATGTTTGGGTTGTATGCGTTTTCAGGCAAGGCAACTGCTTTTGTCGGCCCTTGGGTGCTAAGCTTAGCTACCTTCCTCTCCGGCAGTCAACGCATTGGTATGAGCACGGTGATGATATTTTTAGTGCTCGGAATGTCGTTGTTGTTTACGGTGAAGCCGCAGCCGTTAAGTTAGGTGTGTATGTGAGTAAACACGTTTCGAAAATCATACAATCATTATAATTCAAAAGGTTATGAGCTTTATTTAGAACAAAACCAGCAAATCAAAATTTAATCTGCTATATTCACCTTATGTTATATTTCAAAGTGAATTTGGAAGGGGGCATGAATGAAAATTTTAATGATTATTGCCTTGATGAGTGTTTCGTGTCTCAGTTTGGCAGAAAGAATTGATCTTAATTTTAAAAATTGTACCGAGCAAGATATTACTGTAAAAACGTATAATTATAATGACAACAGTTATTTTATTCCGGCTGATAGTAAGGTAGTTGCCCCTGGTAACACTGAATATCTATATTGCGAAAGAGTTCATCCTTTTGGACAAACAAAAGATCCAAAACAATGCTGGGTTAAGCTAGAAAACCCAGAGCATGGTACCTATACTGGGGCTATTCTCGTAGATCCAGGAAATTATATACTCTCGCTTAAGCGTGGTATATATCCTTTCAAAAAATCACCGAAGCTTACTTGTCCTCCATAAAACTAAGTTTAAGATTTTTTGTGGGCAAGTTTGACTGGTTTTGAAAGCGTACAGTCACTGCTTCACTCGTGCTCTGGCGCGACCATATAAATCCCAGGTGCATTGCGCAAATAGCCTTTGTAATCCATACCGAAGCCAAAGACGTAATGGTTGTCGACTTCAAGACCACAAAAATCAGCTTTTGGAACACCACCTTCTAAGCGCGCATCTTTTTTATCAACGAGAACCGCTGAATATACTTTATCAGCGCCCTCTTCTTCACAGTATTTAATAATCGCATCTAAAGTCAAACCACCATCTAAAATGTCATCAACGACGACAACGGTGCGGCCTTTTAATGGCGTGCTGGGTTTTACTTTCCATTTAAGGTCCCGACCAACGATTGCGCCACCATAGCGGGAGGCATGCACGTAATCGACCTCAAGCGGAAAGTCTAAGCGATGTAGTAAGTTACCAAGAGGAACAATGCCACCTACAACTACACATAAAAAAATGGGGTTCTGGTGCGCTAGCTCATAACTGATTTGGCTGGCCATCGTATCAAGCCCAGCATCGACTTCTGATTTAGAATAAATACATGTCGCCTTGGCAAACACTTCACGTATGTGGCCCGGCAAGATAGTTTGTTGTGTGGCTTCTTTAATCGCGTTCACAGCATTTGTTTGTTCAGTTTCAAGATTCATCTTAAGCCTCTTGTTTTACTAGCAAGCCTTCAGGCACATGCAGTGTATTGGTTGGAAAAGCGCATTCTGCACCATGTTTGGTAATGATGTCTATTATTTTCAATAAAACATCTTGTTGTACCGCTTGGAATTCTGTCCACACGGTTGTTTTTGTGAATGTATAGACCAAAAAGTTTAAGGAAGATGGGCCAAATTCATAGAGTTTAACAATGAGAGTATTGTTAGAATCGATATCATCATGATTTTTCAACATAGCTTCTACTTCACCAACTATTGCTCCCACCTTTTCAGCATCGTCATAACGCAAGCCGATCGTCGTTTTAATACGGCGATTTGTCATGCGTGAAGGGTTTTCAACTGAAATGGTAGAGAAAGTTCCGTTCGGCACGTAGAGTGGACGCTTATCAAAGGTTCTAATACAGGTTAAACGCCAACCAATATATTCAACAGTGCCCTCGATATTACGATCGGGTGAGCGCACCCAGTCACCTACAGAGAAAGGCCGATCCCAAAAAATCATCATACCACCAATTAAATTAGCAATCGTATCTTTTGCAGCAAAACCAATGGCGATACCACCAATACCACCAGCTGCCAGCAGAGCGGTAATCTTAATGCCAAAATTATTCATTAAAAGCAGTATTGCGATAACAATAACAATGACTCGACTAATTTGCGATATGGCATGCACAGAGGTAATATCGATTTTCCTTACTCCAGCTTTTGATAGCTCGATAGCGCGTCGTTCAACGTTTTTAATGTAACGCATCGAAAACCAAAAAAGCGCAATGATTAATGCAATTGAACTAATGGGTAGAATATAAGCCGATAAGTTGGGGGTGTACCCTAAGTGTTTTGCAATAATAGGAATAATTTTGATGATCGCTATAAACCAGATAAAGCTATACACCGGCATATGGGCAGCTTCAACTAAAGTGTCATCCCAGATTTTTTGATTTTTTTGCAAGCGATGTGTTAAATTGCGATAAATAGAAATTTCAAACCAATTAATAATGAATGAAATAAAAATAATCATTAAAGTTTGAACCAACCAGGCGTTAGTTGCCAGGTAGTTTTTAATAGCGTCTAGCACTGTATTTGTCTCCTCATCACTTGTCTAAAATGTTGAATTCTCAGTTTGGCATCATCAAATTCAGAATCACTATAATCCGATAACTCAGCTAAAATTTCCAGTACTCCTGCACGATTATTGCAAACACAGAGCAAATCACAACCAGCGTTCAACGCCTTCCTTGCTCGAGTCACATAAGAGCCAAAGGCCGCTGCCGCCCCACCCATGCTTAAGTCGTCAGATATGATAACACCTTTAAATTGAAGTTTATTGCGCAGAATCTCTTGCAGCCACTTCGATGAAAAACCGGCAGGCTGATCATCTATATTAGGATAGACGATGTGAGCAGGCATCACAGCATCCAACTTAGAAATGAGAGTGGAAAATGGCTGCATGTCATTATTCTTGATATCTTCGTGGCTTCTATCATCAACGGGCAAGCCTTCATGCGAATCTAGCACAACAGCACCATGCCCTGGAAAATGTTTCCCCGTGACAGGCATCTGTACCGAGTGAAGTGTATCTATGAGGACCTCGGATAATTCCGTAACCAGTTCGTGTTCGTTACCAAAGCTGCGCTCACCGATCACCCAGCTGACGCCATGATCAATATCTAATACAGGCACTAGGCTGATATCAATGCCTACGTCATAGAGTTCAGACACTAAGGTATTGGATATCATTTTGAGGCCATCTCGAGCCGCATCTGGGTTTTCACGATACATTTGTCCCCAATGGCGCATTGATGGGAGTTTTGTAAATCCGTCCATGAGCCGTTGCACACGACCACCCTCTTGATCAATAGATATAAACAATCGGTCATTGACTTCATGTATTGCAGACGTTAATTCTTTTAATTGGTCCTTATTGATGAAGTTTTTTGTAAATAAGATAACTCCAGAGACCCTAGGATCTCGCAGTAGATCCTTATCCTCTGCTGTTAGCGAGCTGCCTTCGATGTCGATTAGTAGCACGGAGATTCCTTGGTTCGGGATTGTCGTGCAATTCTAACCAGTTGGAGTGGAAATTGCTATTGCTGCGCTTCAATTTCCTGCAGATATTCCAGCTCTTCCATCGTTGAGACTCTACCTAAGGCGATATTTCTTTGAGGGAATCGCCCAAAACGCTCAATAATGCTGTAATGATGATTAGAAAATTTCACAAAGCTTTCATAAATCACCTTGGTCTCAGAGAATGCCAGTTCAGAGAGGGTCTGGTAGGCACTAATTGCCTGGTGTTGATGGGTAATATCTTCGGAATGAAGTAATGGAAAATAGAAGAAGACACGTTCAATCAGGCTTAAATTATGCTCCACTTCATCACGTATTCCATCAAGACAAATTGATAGTGCTTTGTTATCATTTGAAAAAGCTAGCGGTGTATCTCGGTGGATATGGCGAGCGAATTGATCTAATGTGATGATCAGCGCTAATTGCCCTCGTGGGCTACCTTCCCAACCATTATGCTGACCACAGATAGCTTTTTCTAAGTCTGCTTCGAATCGTTTTCTGATTTCTTCATCAATCCCCTTGTCTTCACCGAACCAAATACGTGCACGATGTTCAGTGGGGACAATGGTATCTTCCACTCTACCAAACCAAAATTTCAGTATATTGTCAAAGGATTCCATTATCATAATTACCCTTTAGTTAAGGACAGTTCTTACCATTATAGCAATAGATTTGAATTTTTTAGCGATCGAAACGTAGGTTTGATATGAGTTTAACAGCATTCCTTAGAAAGTCAGGCTCACAAGAATCAAAGCGATGTGTACTTTCCCAGCGACGCAGCCAAGTAAGTTGGCGTTTAGCCAGTTGTCGAGTAGCAATAATCGCCCTATCCCGCATAGTCGCTACGTCATATTCGCCATCGAGGTGTTGCCATGCCTGGCGATACCCGACGGTTCTCATCGAGGGCAAACCTAAGTGTAAATCTGGGTTTTTCCGCAGTTCAATAACCTCATCGATAAAATGAGCAGCTAGCATGGCATCAAAACGCTGTGCGATTCGATTATGCAAAACGGCACGATCACTAGGCTCTAGAATGCAGTTGATAAAGCGCCAATTCTCCGGGTTCAGGTTAGCTTGATCTAAAGGTTGCTGCTGAAAGTAACTCAGCGGTTTGCCACTGCAATAATAAACTTCTAGCGCGCGCGAAATACGCTGAGCATCGTTCGGGTGGACCTTTTCTGCAATTGTAGGGTCGATTTCAGCCAGCGTGTTATGCAAAGCTGGCCAGCCCT
>JAJFJO010000168.1 GCA_021774015.1 Gammaproteobacteria bacterium | reverse complement strand
TTGTGGCAACCTTGGCTGAGTGGGTTGTGGATGGAGCCAGGTATCGCAAATACCTCGCGGCCTTGTTCAGCTGCTAGGCGTGCAGTGATTAATGAACCGCTGCGCAAAGAAGCCTCAACAACAATGGTGCCGAGACTGAGGCCGCTGATAATGCGATTGCGAATAGGAAAGCTGATTTTGCTAGGCTTTGATTTTAAAGGATATTCTGATATGAGGCAGCCGTTGCTGGCCACCTGCTTAGCAAGTTTAATATTTTTATGTGGGTAGATGGATTCAAGCCCGCTACCCAATACGCCGATCGTTTTGCCCTGATGGTCCAGCGCGCCATTATGGCAAGCGGTGTCGACGCCAATAGCCAAACCACTAGTGACTGTAATATTAAGTCTCGCTAATTCGGATGCAAAGGCATAGGCATTGTCCCGGCCGGTATGGCTGGGGTTGCGACTGCCGACCATCGCAAGCTGTAATGAACTTAAGATGCTGGGCTCACCTATTATATAAAGTCCGATCGGGGGGTCATCGATTTGTCGCAGATGTTCAGGGTATTGCGGGTGTTTGTAGTGGATGAAATGATGGTCTGTCTGTTCTAGCCAGGACAGCTCATGCTCAATACCTTTAGTGTGATGTATGGTGTTGATCATCTGCTCTGTTAGCCCACATTTTTTTAAAATGGCTGCTGGGGCGGTGATGATCTGTTCGGGGTGCTCAAAATACGTTAGTAGTTCTTCCAGCCGGTTTGCATGCAGACCCATGACGCTGTTTAATATAAGGAGTGATGTAATATTTTCAGTATTCATCTAGATAGGATAACTGAATTTATCGATGCTGCAATACCGTGGTTTTGTTAGACAGCCAAATTCAAATAAATGCCTCAGTGTGATTTATTTTAGAAATCATCATCATGCTTCAAGTAGGGCCGATGTTTTGCCGTAACACCCTCTATTTTGATTATTATAATCATTCCAGCAGCAGAGTAGGTTTTTGTCTTTTAAAGGACGCATAGCGATGAAAAATAATTGACGAAAAATATTTTTATTATAACTCATAATAATAGCTCCAAAAATTTTTCTATTCTATCAAAGCTTGGCTCGTTTCTGAAGAAAGTGCAACATGTAGTGGTCGCACGTGGTTGGTGACGACCTATATTAACGTGATTCGAACATCACCATGACGCCAAGAGACACAAGGATTACTCCAATAAGTTTTGTTACGATGTGCTGAGCTTTTTCGATTCGAGACTTTATTACGGGCATCGTAAGCCCATAGGATAAAAAAACAAACCATAAGGAAGTAATCAATGCTATTTCAATGCCAAAAATAGCTTGAGTGAGTGTTGGAGTATGAGGCTTAACCACTAGTGTGAACACTGACAACATAAATAAAGTACACTTGGGGTTGAGAACATTCGTTAGCAAGCTATCTTGTAGCGCGGGCCACCTTGACTGATGCAAGTTACTTTTTTGTTTAATATCTAAGTGACTTTTCTTGCTCAGTAAACTTTTTATTCCCAAGAAAATTAGATACGCAGCACCTAAATATTTTATTAAGCTAAATAACAATAAAGAGTGAGAAATGACAATGACCAGCCCTAATACACAGTAAGTAGAATGAATGAAGATACCTAAGCCGATACCTAGCGAAGATAAAATAGCATTCTGGCGATCATGAAAAACGGCATACTTGGCTACAACAACAAAATCTGGGCCTGGGGAAATTGCAGCGAGTAATGCGATCACTGCGATGGTGTAATATTCTGTCATTTTTAATCTCCAGGAAACTTAAGTGGTATGACGTTTTCCTTCAACCCCATTTTTTAAACAAACGATTTTGATGTGGTTGCATTTTTAAATTGGATTTTCCTGTAAAAAATTGTGTCATGGTTTTTATTGTAACGCAAAGGGGTTTAAAAATTGTCTTCTCATTAGTAATTTTCTATCTGTTTGGTTCAAATTTGCCTCATCACATACTTCATCCCAACGTGTTTCAATAGTATGTATTTGATGCTCAATAATAGTGTGTGCCTCTTCTTGATCCAGCAAAAAATTGTTACAAGCATCTAATGCTATTTTTACCTGGCTTAATCTATTGTTGCCTGAAATTAGCATGGCCTGTGTTGCTTCATTGCCAGCACGATTTTGTGGGCAGATATCATATGCAGGTGTTAGGTCAAGTGTTTTTCCATCCCAGAAGGCAGCATGGTTACGTGCGTGGTCATCAGTATTGCCACAAAGTATATTAAAAATTATTCGTGAAAATAATTCCTTTAAGGTGCCTTTGGGGTTTGCAAATCTACGGCGCACAATTTCCGCAAGCGATTCATAGCTTGCGTATCGTGCCATCATCTCGTCTAAGCCGAGTAAGGTTAGTGCAGAAACCATGCCTTTGCGGCGCCAGCCATTTTTTGTTTTTTCTCTATCAAATCGCTTTATAAGCAGGACGTCTTTATGAGAGGCTTGTACTAATTTTACCGATGCAACAGATAAGCCCGCATGTTTGGCGAGTTTCATAGCTACATATTCTGTTTTTACAATATTAAATAAATCGGTGCTCGATGAAAATTTGGCAACATGTTTTTTTTCATTGTCTTCAATGAGTGCCTTTGGACGCGCGCCACCGATAGAGCTTCCAAGAAAAAGAGCCTGGTCCAAGTCGGGTGTAAGAGGGATTCCTTTTTCAACTCGAGATGCTGACTCGAGTAATTCTTCTAGCTGAGCATTTTTGATTGATCGAGGTTCATATAATGATGCAGATGGTTGGAAGTCTAAATTACCAATGCGATCAGAGCCCGATTCCAATAAATACGTTAATTCATTTAACTCTGCTGAGCTTGCATTCTCGCCTTTTAAGCCGAGTAACTTGTTGATGACTATACGTCTTCCCCATGCATCTGGCGCGGCATCACGCAAACAACTAGCCATGGTTAAGCCATTGGCTGGTGGTAGTGCTCCCCTTTGTAGTGGAAGCTCTGGTTCATATATTGAGGTAGCGGCTGGCGAGTCGTTAATTCGTTCTAGATAACTCTTACCGTAAGTGAAATTAAATTTATTATTATCAGTCTGGAGTTTTCCAGCGACAACGGGTTTGGTTTTGTTGGGTAGCCAAATCCAAACAAATGCTTCAGTGTAATTTGTTTTAGAAGTCGTCATCAATAGGCCTTTTAGGTGAGTGAGTATGCTTGGGCAGTAAGGCTATCTTTTCATTTGCTTCAGTGAGTTGTTGCCTTAGTGGGGTATGGTCAGATTGAAACAATTGAATGTCAACCAGCGTAGCCACTTCGAACACTAGGCCAATGGCGCACCCTAAGTCGCCTCTTTCGATTTTCTGTAAGGTGGCTCGTGAGATCCCAGCACGTTCAGCAAGATTGTGTTCGGTCCACTTTTTTTGTTTACGCCCAAGCTTGATTTGCCTGGCTAGTAAGGTGACCGCTTCTTCGGTGTATTTCAGGTAGGGTCGATTTTTTGCCATAACATTCTCTATTTGAATACTATTGTAGTCATTATAGCACAATCTGACTAAAATTCTAGCCAATTAATTGTGTATGTTCGCATGCAGCCCCATAATGCTGTTTAATATTAAGGGGTGATGTGATATTTTCAGTATTCATCTAGATAGGATAACTGAATTTATCGATGCTGCAATACCGTGGTTTTTATTGTAACGCAAAGAGGTTTAAAAATTGTTTTCAAAATTATATGCCAATAGCTATGATAAAACTTGTGCAGCTGACCAAAGGGGCTGAAATTTGATGAGCATTAGTAATGAAGTAAAGCAGCAGATAGTTATTTGCGAGAAGATGCTGCAAAGCCCAAAGAAATTTTCTGTTGATCTTCTTTTGTGGTGGCTTTGCGGAGTTTGTCCCGCAAATTTTTTGGGATGCTGATTCCAGGGAATTCATTGTGCAGGAAATCTGCGTTACGAGAACTCACTACGGGAAGCAAACCTAAAAGAATGGGGCAATTAACGTTGGCTGTTTTTTCATACATTTCGTTTATTTTATCAATATCGTACATCGGTTGAGTTTGAGCAAAATGTGCCCCCGCATCTACTTTGCGTTGCAAGCGTTTGATTTCATTATCATATCGGTCGCGAGAGGCATTGAATGCCACGCCGATTTCAAAATTTGTTTTACGACCCAAAGATTGTTGAGAATAATTTACGCCGGAATTCAGTTTGGCAATCAATTCTATTAATCCAAAAGAATTTACATCAAACACAGATTTGGCCCAAGGGAAATCTCCAATCGAAGCCGGGTCGCCAGAGATGG
>JAJFJO010000167.1 GCA_021774015.1 Gammaproteobacteria bacterium | reverse complement strand
ATGTATTTTATCGCCTTCAACCTTAGTAACTTTTATTTTTAACCGACCATCATCTAACAATAAAATATCACCTGCCTTCACGTCCTGAGGAAGACTTTTATAATCGATACCCACCGTATTTTGATCACCCACTTCAGCATCAAGAGCCGCATCCAAAACAAATTGCTGCTCTTCTTCTAGAATAATGCTGCCATCTTTAAAATTAGCAACCCTAATTTTTGGCCCCTGCAAATCACCCAATATACCTACCACGCGATTTTGAGCCTGCGCCTGCTCACGCACCGCTTCAATGCGCGCCTGGTGATCCGCATGGCTGCCATGAGAGAAATTTAATCGCACTACATTAACACCTGATGCAATTAATTCTGCAAGCACTGCAGTATCATCTGTTGCAGGACCTAGCGTTGCAATAATTTTTGTTCGTCTTAATAAATGATTAGTATCCATAAGCTTATATTTTTTCTTTTTTAGTTAACGTTCTTTTTTGCAATACTGCGACAGCAGGCAACGTATTTCCTTGCAAATAAGCAAGAAAAGCGCCACCTCCAGTGCTGACATACGATATATCATCCGCCACATCAAACACATCTAAAGCTGCCAACGTATCACCCCCACCCGCAATCGAATACGCTGCGCTATTTGCCACTGCTTTCGCTAGCGCTCGCGTACCCTGACTAAAAGGTGCAAACTCAAATACACCGACAGGACCATTCCACACAATGGTTCCCGCCTCTTTCAATAATGGTGCAAACGTGGCTGCCGTTTGCGGGCCTACATCTAAAATCATCTCATCTTCCGCAACCGCACTCACATCACAATAGCGCGCGTCGGCATCAGCAGAAAATGTTTTAGCAACCGCAACATCCGTAGGCAAAGGAATATGCACGCCTTTTTGTTCCGCTTTGTCTAATACATTTTTCGCGCGCTCAACCCAATCCGCTTCGTATAATGATTTTCCAATAGGCAACCCTTTTGCTGCCAAAAATGTATTAGCAATACCGCCACCAACAATTAATACATCCACTTTATCAAGCAATGCATCTAGCAACTGAATTTTGGTTGATACTTTTGAACCGCCAACAATAGCTACCAACGGTTTTTTAGGATGGTCCAACGCTTGACTCAATGCAGTTAATTCCGCTTCCATCAATGGGCCAGCACAAGCAATAGGTGCATATTCGGCAATACCCGCAGTAGACGCTTGCGCACGGTGCGCCGTTGCAAACGCATCCATAACAAATACATCACACTGCCGTGCCATACGTTGCGCTAATATTGTATTATTGGCTTTTTCACCCTTTAAAAAACGAATGTTTTCAGCCAAAGCAATTTCACCCGGATTAATCTCTACACCATCTAACCAATCATCAACTAATCGCACCGGTGTTTTTAATAGCTCGCTGAGCCTTGCCGCGACTGGTGCTAATGAATATTGAGCATCATACACACCTTCTTCAGGACGACCTAAATGCGATAGTACTAATACTCGCGCACCTTGCGATTGAGCTGCTTTTAGCGTGGGCAATGCGCGTTGAATACGCACATCATTAGTAATATCCCCATCGTGCATAGGAACATTAAGATCTTCGCGAACAATCACCCGTTGATCGCGAAGATCTATACTTTTCATCAAATTAAACAAGCTCACTGTGCTTTTCATTTTCATACACTTTGGCAATAGCACGTGCGGTATCTAGCATACGATTTGAGAAACCCCATTCATTATCGTACCAAGCAACAACTTTCATCAAATCACCCACTACGCGAGTTTGTGTCGCATCAAACGTCGATGATGCTGTGCAGTGATTAAAATCAACAGAGACAAGTGGCTCATCGTTATAATTCAAAATACCTTTAAGATCGCCCTCAGAGGCTTGACGCATGAGTTGATTTAAGGTTTCAATTGATGCTGTTTTTTCAGCAGTAAACGTGAAATCAACCACCGATACATTGACGGTTGGCACACGAATCGCGTAGCCATCTAATTTGCCATTTAATTCAGGAATTACTAAGCCTACAGCTGCTGCCGCTCCAGTTTTAGTTGGAATCATCGATTGCGTTGCAGAACGTGCACGACGAATATCAGGATGAGACGCATCCACTAATTTCTGATCGTTGGTATAGGAATGCACCGTCGTCATCATACCTTCTTTAATGCCCAACGCACCATGCAATACTTTCAGCAAAGGGGCTAAACAATTTGTCGTGCATGAGGCGTTAGATACAATTTTGTCCTCCACGTTAAGCGTGTCTTGATTGACACCATAGACAATAGTGCGCACATCATTACCCGCTGGTGCTGAAATTAAAACACGCTTAGCACCCGCTTTTATATGCTTGCTCGCTTTATCTTTCGACGCAAAAAAACCAGAACACTCCAAAACGATATCAACATCGTATTTTTCCCAAGGCAGTTGCTCTGGGTTTTTCACTTTAGTCATATGAACTTTATTATCGTTGATATAAAGGTGGTCACCTTCACAACGAACATCACCCTTAAAACGGCCATGCACAGAGTCGTATTTAAACAAATGTGCGCTTGCTTCTGTATCACTAGGATCATTAATAGCAACCAACACCAATTCTATATCTTCTTGCTGACTCTCATATAACGCTCTAACTACATTACGACCAATGCGACCAAACCCATTAATCGCTATTTTTATTGTCATGCTTAATGCTCCTCTTTATTATATACAGTACCCGCTTTATTATATACAGTACCCGCAACTCATTGCGAGACATTAAAATTATATGCTGCTCACTTTTTGCTGATGCAACATTCCTAAAACCTCTGCTTTAATATGCGCTTCGCTAAAACCAAAGTGCTTAAATAATTGATCCGCTGGTGCCGAATGCCCAAACGTTGCCATCCCAATAACTCGACCCTGCAAACCAACAAATTGGTACCAATAATCAGGTGAGCCCGCTTCAATCGCCAACCGAGTTGTTACGTCTGGCGGCAATACCTGATCTCGATAAGTTTGCTCTTGCTCTTTAAACAAATCACAACAAGGCATCGATACCACTCGGATATTAACACCCTCTTCCGCCAATAATTTCGCTGCATTCACAGCCAAGTGCACTTCCGACCCCGTCGCAAGAACAATAGCTTCCAACGTTGTCCCATCATTTAAACCTTCATAAACAACATAACCCCCGCATTTAATCACATTTTCTTGCCCTTCACGATGCGCTTGTTGCGGAAGATTTTGGCGAGTCAGCAATAAACAACTGGGCCCTTGGTGCTGCAATGCATACTGCCAAGCAACAGCTGTCTCCATTAAATCAGCAGGACGCCACACATGCACACCTGGCGTCAGACGCAACATCGATGCATGCTCAATGGGCTGATGCGTAGGGCCATCTTCCCCTAAACCGATAGAATCATGCGAATACACATAAATAACCCGCTGCTTCATTAATGCAGATAAACGCACCGCGTTGCGCGCATAGTCAGTAAACGTTAAAAAAGTGCCACTAAAAGGAATAAAACCACGATGCAGCGCCATGCCATTCATAATGGCAGACATACCAAATTCGCGTACACCATATTCGATATAATTGCCCTGCACATTATTATCTGCAGAAAAAATAGTTGAACCAGACCAATTCGTGCAATTAGAGCCGGTTAAATCTGCAGAGCCACCAATAAGTTCAGACAATTGCGGAGCTAACGAATTCAAACATTGCAAAGAAGATTTACGCGTTGCTTGAGCACTACTACTCGTTGCTGCTTGCTGCAATAATGTCTCACATTGTTCCTGCCAGCTCTCTGGTAAATATCCACCTTGTCGACGCAAAAACTCAGCCGCCAATTCTGGATGTGCTGTTTCATACGCTGCAAAACGCTTATTCCACTGCCCTTCCGCATCCACACCTTTTTCACGCGCATTCCATCCCGCATAAATATCGTCTGGAATCACAAATGGCGCATGCGGCCAGTTTAATGCCTTGCGAGCACCTGCGATTTCTTCATCGCCCAAAGGAGCTCCATGTGATTTTTCACTGCCTTCTAGTGTCGGCGCGCCAAAACCAATCTTCGTTTTACAACAAATCAATGTAGGCTTATCGGTGACGCTTCGCGCTTGTTCAATCGCTGCATTAATCGCAGCACTATCATGGCCATCCACATTCGGGACCACATGCCAATTATAAGCCTCAAAACGTTTTGGTGTATCATCGGTGAACCAGCCACTCACATCTCCATCAATCGAAATACCATTATCATCATATAAAAC
This sequence comes from Gammaproteobacteria bacterium, assembly GCA_021774015.1. GTDB lineage: Bacteria > Pseudomonadota > Gammaproteobacteria > Coxiellales > Coxiellaceae > JAJFJO01. The sequence continues at coordinate 3,755 of JAJFJO010000167.1, read as the reverse complement.
AACCAATTTACCCAGTTGCCAGGTGCCTGCTAAAGAACACACTTCATGAGAAATACCTTCCATCAGGTCGCCATCACCAGCAAATACGTAGGTATGATGATCAACAATGTCATGACCATCCCTATTAAACTGCGCGGCTAACATTTTCTCTGCTAATGCCATACCCACCGCATTAGCAAGGCCTTGTCCCAAAGGACCTGTCGTTGTTTCTACTCCAGGAGCATCCGCATATTCGGGATGTCCTGGCGTTTTAGAATGCATTTGACGGAAATTTTTGATGTCATCTATATTAAGGTCATAGCCCGTCAGGTGTAATACTGAATAGAGCAACATAGCACCATGCCCATTAGAGAGCACAAATCGATCTCTATTTGACCAGTTTGGGTTGTCAGGGTTGAATTTTAAGTGGTCATTCCACAGTACTTCAGCGATATCTGCCATCCCCATTGGCATACCCGGATGCCCAGAGTTAGCGCGCTGTACAGCGTCCATGGAAAGTACTCGAATCGCGTTGGCAAGTTCAAGTCGTGATGGCGTTGATGGCATAAACAGTACCCCTTCGATGGCTGAAGAAACGCCGCTATAATAACACATACAGCCACTTAATCACCTCTTTGAACTTAAAAACCATAGTTGAATCATATAGAACATCATGATAGCGTTCACAATAACTATCCAGGTAGTGAGCCTGCATACGGAGAACGCTCAGCTGTGAGGCGAGGTTGGACGTTCTTTTAGTAACTAAATGTAATGTGATTTATCTTAAATTCGAGGGACCAAACTCATGTGTGGAATCGTTGGCGCTGTTGCAGAAAGAAATGTAGCTCATATTTTATTAGAAGGGTTAAAGCGACTAGAGTATCGCGGCTACGATTCTGCTGGCATCGCCATTGTCAACCCCGACCAGCAGGTCGAGCGCATTCGCGTTCTCGGAAAAGTAGCAGGGCTTGAAAAAGCGTATGACGCTGCTCCGCTGCAAGGCTATCTCGGCATCGCTCACACACGTTGGGCAACACACGGCCGCCCCAATGAAGCGAACGCCCACCCGCATTTCTCACAAAATGAAATTGCTGTTGTGCACAATGGTATTATTGAAAATTTTTCCCAGCTCCGCGAACAACTAAAAGCAAAGGGCTATAAATTTTTATCTGAAACAGACACTGAAGTAATCGCCCACTTATTGCATCACCATTATCAGCAATCTAAAGATATGATTAAAACAATACAGGCAGCCACACAAGAACTCGATGGCGCCTATGCATTAGGTATCGTTAATTCACACGAGCCTGATGCCTTATATGCTGTGCGCAAAGGTAGCCCGTTAGTGATTGGTGTTGGCATCGATGAACATTTTATTGCATCAGATGCTTTAGCATTAGCCCCTGTCACCCAACAATTTATTTATCTTGAAGAAAGCGATATTGTAAAGCTCGACAAAAATTGTATTACAATCTTTGATGCAAACGGCAAACCGGTTGAGCGCAAAATTCATCATACGGATATTAATGCTGATAAAGCCAGCAAGGGAAAATATCGCCACTTTATGTTAAAAGAAATTTTCGAACAACCCAGCTCGATGGCAGAAACCATCAACGGCAATATTTTAAATCAACAAATTGCTCCTCAAGCCTTTGGTCATAAAGCGCCTGAGATTCTAGCAAAAGTAGAACGCATTACAATTGTTGCGTGCGGCACAAGCTATCATGCAGGTTTGGTCGCGCGCTACTGGATCGAAGCGATTGCCAACATCCCTTGCCAAGTAGAAATTGCCAGCGAAAACCGTTATAGAAAAGGCGTTATTGAACCCAACAGTTTATTTGTTGGTTTGTCTCAATCTGGCGAAACAGCTGACACATTGGCTGCCTTTCGAAAAGCAAAAGAAGAAGGCTACCTTGCTACCATGAGTATTTGTAACGCCGCACAAAGCTCCATGGTGCGCGAAGCAGATTTGGTTTTTCTAACTCAAGCAGGCATGGAGGTTGGCGTTGCAGCAACAAAAACATTTACATCACAATTGATTGCATTATTAATGTTGGCATCAACTTTAAAGCATCAGCGCAATCCTTCTGATTCACAAACCGCAGATATCAGCACAGCACTGCAATCTATACCGGGCACCGTAAAAGAAGCATTATTGCTAGATCAAGCTATTCAAACAATCGCCAAACAATTTGCGGACAAACACCATGCATTATTTTTAGGTCGCGGCACAGCATTTCCAATTGCATTAGAAGGCGCACTAAAATTAAAAGAAATTTCTTATGTGCACGCCGAAGCCTACCCTGGCGGTGAATTAAAACACGGGCCGCTCGCACTGATCGATAAAGAAATGCCGGTTATCGTGATTGCACCTAAAGATGACTTAATTGAAAAAATGGCATCGAATATTCAGGAAGTACAAGCGCGCGGCGGAGAGATCTATATTTTTAGCGATGACGCTGAACGTTGGGAAAACGATAGCAGTGTCGCGTTTATTAAAATTCCCAGCACACCAGCGGTTATCGCGCCAATTATTTATTCCATTCCCATGCAGTTGCTGGCTTATCACGTTGCGGTATTAAAAGGCACAGATATCGATCAGCCACGCAATTTAGCGAAGTCGGTGACGGTAGAGTAATTACGCTGCTATGTTAAACACATAAAATGAACGTATCGCTACTGCTAATACAACAATCCAAACAGATACAATGGTATAGTATTTGAGCTGCCAATTAAAATATCATCTGCAATAACGCATGCGTTTTCTTTCCGCTTTAATTGTGCTTTTGATTTATTTTTCCCACCCACCTCAAAAATAAAATCTTCAACTTTATAATCGCCAATATCACTATAAAATACTTTTTTATTAATACAATAAAGCTGATTTATCAAAAAAGTTTCGCGTATTTTACCAAGGTTGGCTTCAGAGTGTTGCGGCAATTCATGAGCAAAAACCATATTACTGTTTTCCGGTAAAACTTTTATTGGATTCCTAAGGTGAGCATAACCTGATTTATTGGGATAAATAAAATTCACCAACCCAGCTTGATTCAAATAAGCTAGAAACTTACTCATAGTATCGAAATCTTTCCCCAATTGTTGCGATAACTTGGTTACAGATAGCTCACCTGCGTGGCTATTTAATATAAATTTATAGAGTTTCTCGATTAAGAATAAACTCGGCGTTTTTAGGTTATGCAAAGTAGTAATATCTTCGTAAATGGTCTTCTGCACAGCGTTCTCAACCGCTTGGTACCTCTCGCGATTGTATTCTAAGTTGTGCAAATGTGGATAATAACCTATGCGTAAATATTCTTTAAAGTATTTCAACAGCTTTGGTTGATTCAACCCCACCGCGATTTTTTCATGATTGTTCATTAGCTCTGAGAATTCCAACTTTTTGATTTTAATATTGCAATAATACTCAAGGTATTCTCGAAAAGAAAAACCACTCATAGGATATAAACTTACACGTCTAGACAAGTCATATTTACTAGATATAAGATCAATCATGGAGCTACCCGAAAATAAAATCTCAAAACTCCGATAAGTATCGTAGATATTTTTTAGCTCCTGATTCCAATTTGGGTACTTATGAATTTCATCAATACATAGAAATTTAACATCCGTTTGTTTGTAGAGCCAATCCACCAAATCTAACAAAGTATGGTCAATGAAAAATAAATTATCCGCTGAAACGTATAAACTTTGCTGATTTTTCGCACCCTTGTCCAATACGTTATGCAACAAAAATGTCGTCTTGCCTGTACCTCTAG
>JAJFJO010000166.1 GCA_021774015.1 Gammaproteobacteria bacterium | reverse complement strand
TACTGGCTGGCTGTTGGTCGGCCATGACACACCTGTTGCTTTGTTTAAACACAAAGCAACATTGTGCCACGAAGAATGATTATCATCAATGTTTCAATTAGTTAGATTGTAGCAAACAACAAACTATAGCCAGTTCCATTTGACAGTACAAAGATAACTGCCGGTTGCACTATCTCTTTTCGTTGAGCAAGTTGGTCGGATAAGGGCGTTTATAGTTTCTCCCGGCTGGTTGATCACTGAGTGTGTATCATTATAGTTTGGTATGTAATCACTTATAGTCTTCCCCCCATTTCGCTGACCTAGTGTTGTGACAGATACCAAAAACTCACCACACACCACAGGATCGGCTGCTGAAAATAGTTTATGCTCTCCCTTTTTTATGGTGTATGGCCGAGAAAAAATACTTTTAAACCTAAAAGGATCATACTTATATATTATATTCATCCCTACATTTTTGATTGTATGACCGCTACTGTTATAAACCTCAAGATTAAATGTGCAAACTTCACCATAACTCATTGCTGAAGCAGTAGCTATTAAAGCCCCAGCCAATGCTATAAAACCAACTTTGACTTTTCTGAGCTTTGTTGCATAGTTATTCGAAATCAACACGAACTTGTCCTCAGTATGTATACATGAATTAAGTTACAGTATAATTACGGCCATTATACACAGTTCCACTTAACAGAACACAGATAACTATTAGTCAATAAATCTTTTGCTTTTGAACAAGCCGGCCGGATAAGAGCATTGTTTCTGTCGCTCTTGTGCCCCGTTGCAAAGATTAGGTATGACTAAAGCTCTAAAATGAGCCTTCAAGGATCCAGGCTCACGATTGGATCCTCAAAAACTCAGCACAGCAAAGGGAACTTATTCGACGGGTTCATCCACAAACTCCAAAATATCACCTGGAGTGCAGTCTAAAGTTTTACAAATTTTATTCAGCGTCTCTAGTCTCACCGCTTTCACGCGGCCGGTTTTAATGAGGGATAAATTACGCGGAGTAATATCAATAATTTTTGCTAGCTGCTTGGACTGCATCTTCCTTTTTGCCAACATGACATCCAAACAAATATTAATTGCCATATAATTATACCGTGAATTCTTGTTCTTGGTTTATCTTATAATACTCGGAAAAAACCCAGTAAATGAGTAACAAGATAACACCGATAAATACCATTAAAATATCTTGTAACGTAATACCTAAATACGCATAACGACTACCTGGAGGGTTCGCTTGAGAGAAAATAAAACTCATCATAAAGGTATAAGCGGGACGAATAAGTTGTGCAATTAAAAATGTCCAAGTAATGCGTTTGATTAACTTAAGAATCTTGGGAGACATAATGTCACCCTGGCTAAAGCAATGAAATAACCACACCAAATTGCCCAGCATAAACATATATAAAACTACGGGAACCATGTTTAATAGAAACGCATACATTTTTAGCGTTGCAGTTAAAGTCCATATGGGTGCCAGCTGAGGCCCCTCATAAAGAAAAATAGAAAAATAATGGGAGTGACCGAACACATAGCTATTCGTTAGCCAGTATGAGATCGTATATGTCGGTAAAGATATCAAAAAGATGACGAATATTATTTTAAGGACATTACTCATGCGCCTTATATTTTTCATTCAGCCACTCCACAACTTTAAGGTAGGAGAAATTATATCAAGAAATAGAAGAAAAACAACAATTACTTTCATTTTATTTCTATAAATACTCGTTAGGCCGCCTTTACAGGCATTGGTCTGGTCAATTATCGATTTCAAGATGCCTTGCTTTTTAATGAGTGCTGTTTGTCAGTACTCAACTTTTAATAGATAATGGCCGCTGCTTTTTCACCCAGCAAGGACAATAATCATGGATGCTACTAGCACTACCTACGAAATAGACTGCCTAAACTCTCAAACGGATCAAGACTCAAGTGACCCAACCCACCACAGCCCGCTGGACACAGGCATCCTAGAATGCGGCATCGAGCAACTAGCGAGCAATGCCGACACACAATTACTGAAGCTCAAATGTGGCAATCAGGTTGTCCTGGCCACCCTTAATAATAAAGAATACAACAACTCTTATGTGCTGTCGCCTTACACCATGTTTGTCAGTGTCGGCAAAAAATCCATTGGGACCTTCGATAATTTTTTAGCACGCGCTTTTTCTAATTTTGGCTTAACACTGATTGGTGCTATACATAAATTTTGCAAAATCAATCAACTGATTCAAATCAACAGCCGACTTTCTTCCTTAAACTTATATCATAATAATGTCATTAACAATCTGGATGCGATTACCAATACACTCGTAAAAAAATACCCTCAGCATGCAATACAGCTGCAATGCGTTAACGAAGTCACCGACCCTGAGCTTATGAAAAAGCTGGAACATATGGGCTATTTATTAGTGCCCATCAAGCTGACTAATTTTTACCGCGATAAAAGCATCTATATGAAACGTAGCCATACAAAACGTGATTTTAGTGTTTTGCGTAATACAAAATATACGGTGATAAAACACGATGAGCTTACTATAGAAGACATGAAGCGCATCCATGAGCTGTATCAAATTTTATTTATTCAAAAACACTCAGAGCATAACTTGGATTACACCGTGCAATTTTTCGAACAAGCCTGGAAAAACAAGTGGTACACCTTCACCGCATTGCGTAGCCCTGAAGGAAAAATTGATGGATTTATCACTTATAAAAGACACAATAATGTAACGGCTTGTGGGCCATTAGGTTACGACACCAACCTGCCAAGCAAATTGGGTCTATATCGCATGCTCTTTGCCCTCAACCTCCAACCTGCCGTTGATGAAGATCTTACTTATAATATGGGTTCAGCCAATGATCTCTATAAAGTAAATCGTGGCAGTGAGCGCGTGCTGGATCACTACGCAATCTACTGCAAACACCTTTCGCTGCACCGACGCTTCCCATGGCTGATGATGCGATTTATCTATAAACATATCGCCATCAAAATCCTTCTTAAAAAAATGTTCTAACCTATTGTTTTCCACCCCCACAGAGGAAAGTGATAACAAAAAGTGTCGAATTTAACAAAAAGTGGTACCACAAAGTGTAAAATTCGACAAAAAGTGGTACCACAAAGTGTTAAATCCGGCTATACTAGCTAGATGAAAAGACATATTATCAATCAACTGAAGCAATGGCTGAATAAAAATGATCGCAAGCCATTAGTTTTGAAAGGCGTCAGACAGTGCGGCAAGACAACCAGCCTGCATACGTTTGGTCAGCAAGCGTTCAAACGCTACCATTACTTCAATTTTGAAAAGCAGGAAAGCCTTCATCCTATTTTCAAGGAAAACCTAGAGCCTACACAACTGATTAAAGAGTTAAGCTTTCATACCGACAACCCTATTTCCATTAATGATGACCTGGTTATTTTTGATGAGATCCAAGCTTGCTCACGCGCCCTAACCAGCCTTAAATACTTCAATGAAGATATGCCGCAGCTTGCACTCGTTGCAGCCGGGTCATTATTGGGCATACATTTAAATGATGGCTCATTTCCTGTTGGTATGGTTGACCTCTTATCAATGTATCCAATGAACTTCCAAGAATTTTTGACAGCTATCGATGAGCAACGGAGTGTAGATGCCATTCAACATACCTATGAAACAAAACAATTAGGAGATACCATTCATAATCATATTTGGGAATTGCTCAAACAATATTTTATTACAGGTGGGCTGCCTGAAGCAGTTAAAGAATATGTTAATTATAAAAATAGTCCATCCGAAGCAATGCAGGCCGTACGCGCCAAACAAAACACCTTAATTAAAAATTATTATGCAGATATTGCAAAACACGCAGGCAAAGCAAACGCTATGCATATCGATAGATTATGGCACGCAGTTCCTGAACAACTTGCAAGGGTGCAAAATCAGTCCTCTGCCAAGTTTCAATTTAAAGACATTTTACCTTCAGCAAATCGCTATAGTAAACTGTCAGACGTTATTGACTGGTTGAAAGCCGCACACCATATCATACGTGTTCCAATTGTAGACCACATAGATGTTCCATTATCCGCTTACACCAAAGAAAGTCGCTTCAAATTATTTATGTTTGATTGCGGGATCTTGGGCGCAATGGCGGGGATCAATCCAAAAACCATTTTAGATTACGATTATGGAACCTATAAAGGTTATTTTGCTGAAAATTTTGTATTACAAGAACTGATCAGTGCAAACATTGAAAACATCTATAACTGGCAAGAAGGACGTGCCGAGGTCGAATTTGTTCATGATTTTGATGGTGCGATTGTACCAATAGAAGTGAAATCCGGCACCATCACTCAGGCCAAAAGCCTGAGAGTTTATAATCAAAGATACAAACCCAAACGACGCGTTATCTTAAGCGCTAAAAATATTCAGCTGCAACAAAATAACGAATTACTTATGCTACCAATTTATATGGCTGCGCAATTAAAACAGTGGGTTTAACGTCATAAAAATAGGTCTTGGACACCACGTGCTTATAAGGCTCGCGAACAAACACCAAGTTCCGGGATAGCAAACCTGAACAATTACCTTTGAATCAAGCTCTTAAGCCTCCCATAAGATTCATACTAGCACTTAAGCTTTTGTTAAGAATTTTCTAACTACTAGTTGTTGAAAGATTAATATTTTACCCCTACACTCTGCGCTATAAAAGATACAGCTTTTTTATAGTGATATTTTATAAAGGCATTTTTCAGGGATTTTTTATCAAAGGACAGTAAGACACACGATGTGGCTTAAACATAATGCGCCGTTCATTCAGCGCAGCTGCATCTTCGTGTTTAACTATTTTGAAAGGTCCGATGTCATGAGAGCATACTCCCCCGAAGGTGCAGCAGCGGCAGCAGCGGCAGAGGCAGCAGCGGCAGCGGCAGAGGCAGCAGCAAGCGCAACTACAGACACTTTAAGCTCTGAACTCTCATTTGCAGCAAGTGCACTGGATCAAGCTACTCTACAAGCAGCAGCAAAAGCCTTCGCTCGTGCATCAGAAGAAAAAGGGATTAGCTTTCTTGACTCCATAACTCCAGAAGATTTTGAACCAGGACAAGCTCAACCAACCCAATTAATTCGTATATTCTCTCTTGCTAGTGAAGTAGATCAACCTGCAAAAGGCGGTCTTTATATTGACAGTCTAAGCAAACCTTCCGGCACATTTGGAACGATACAACCTTACCGCCTTATTGACATTATTTTTAGTTCTGAACAATGCGTTGTTAAAGATGCAGGGGAACAGCGCGCTATTAAACTCTGCAAGAAAAAGATGCTTCAAAACACTACCCAAGAATACGAATTCACAGATCAAATAAATATTAGTTATGGATGTCTTCTATTTAAAAACGCTTTAGAAAATGAGACCGATGGCATTATAGATATGCCGTATTATTCACCAGAGGATGGATACAATACAGTACATAACCTTATTCATAAGCCAAACTCAAACTACACCACACAAACACACTGTCAATTGGCAGAGTTTATGATTGAAGAAGCTCGAAGGGTTCATGCTGAAGGAATCATTCACTTGGACCTGAAACCAAAAAACTTTATGGCAAGAATTACTAAGACGGTTGTTGATGGAAGTGTTATTGACTTTGGGTTATCCAGAAAAACTGACGATCACACCAACGAAACTATGGGCACACCTAGTTATATGGCACCTGAAATGCTAATGCATGGACAACATAGCATAGCTGTAGATATTTTTTCTCTTGGTTTATGTATCGCAGAGGCATTCTCTCAAAATACTCCACACAAGCTATTGTCTACCGCTAGGGGAGAGCTGGTTTTTGAATATAACATTGCACTAATACAACTTGAAAAAACAACGCCCAACCAAGACATTACTTATAATGATCAACTACAAACAATTCAGGCGCAGCATAACTCTAACTGGAAAAAAGTACGAAGTGAAACTCTTTTAGCTTTATTTCCCGACCCATTCATAAATAATTACGATGTCGTTATTGGCTGCTCAGCTAACCCACTTATTCGAGAATTGATTACTAAAATGACGGCTGCAAACCCAGAGGAAAGATGCTCCCTAGATGATGCACTAGCTATTCTTGCTCGCATTAAAAGCGAGTTGACTAGCCCAACACATTCTACAGGTCCAGATGAGTCTGCACTCGATAGCCCAAGTAGTTCAGACACAGCTGGTGCTGGTGCTGGTGCTGGTGCTGGTGCTGGTGCTGGTGCTGGTGCTGGTGCTGGTGCTGGTGCTGGTGCTGGTGCTGGTAATGATGATAAAACAGGCTCATCCGGTGCAAGCACAGAGGACACTGAAGAATTAAGTGCTAGCAGCCCTGCTGCTAGTGATCATGCTACTGGCGCTAACGATGACCAGAAAAAAGCAAGCAAACGCTCTCGAGACACGAGCCTAGAAGACCTTGCCACACCATCCAGGTACCCTAGAACTGAAAGACAAGACATACCATCACCCGGAAAGAAAGCACGAGTCTGCACTGCAACACACTTATCAGGAGCAACAACAGGCACAGCAGCCGCCGCTCCTTTAGCCGTAGCTACTCCAGCAACGCCTCAGGCACTGGAGAGAGCACCTATTTCTAGGCAACAGAGAATAAACCTTAATGCCCCTTCTCTTCAACGCGAACTTTTTCTAGCTCCAGCTAATACCCAGCCAGCACATACCGCCCCAGGTAGAGCTCTGGCCTTACTTGCCCCGCCTCAATCAGCATCACCATCTCAGGACGCCACAATTGAGAACCCTAATACGGGCCCTGGTCTTGATTAAAAAATAGAGTAGAATATAGTGCTATTACCCCTGATGGTTTGGAGACACGCCATGACTGAGCACACTGAAAAAGTAACTGTATTACCCACCACATTGGCGCCACGTTACCTAGGGTTTTTAACCTTGTGCTACACCATGGCTATTGTCTTCGCTAACTGGTTTGACCCGCGTTTAATTCATATCTTCGGCCTAAACACCGATGCGGGCACGCTCATTTTTCCACTCACATTTCTACTGTCCGACTTGATTACTGAGGTCTACGGCTACAAACACGCTCGTCGCGCCATCTGGGCTGGCTTCTTATTCAATGCGTTGTTCATTCTTTATGGCCAACTTGTTGTTCATCTCCCTAGCCCTAATTACCCTACACATAACGCACAATTTGATATCTTGCTTGCCGTTAATGTTAGGATCATTTTCGCATCAACAATCAGTTATATTATCTCAGAGCCACTCAATGCCTATTGGCTTGCCTGCCTGAAGATCAAAACCAAAGGTCGTCTCATGGGTCTACGCTTTGTCGCTTCTACTTTGCTCGCCTCCGGGGTTGATAGCGTTGTTTTTGGTACTATTGCCTTCTACGGCATGATGAGTAACCACAACTTAATTATGCTAATTTTAACCATGTGGTTAATCAAAGTCGGAATAGAAATTATTGGGCTGCCCTTTTCGACAAAAGCCGCTAAAGCGCTCAAACAGGCTGAATCACTCGATACTTACGATCGCAGCACCAATTTTAATCTCTTTTCTCTAGATGCTACATATAGCGATAAAGATTCTCATTCCCACCCTCAATAACACGCTGTTAATCATCACGTTTTCAATCTAACGCAATGAATTATCAGCGCCTGAAAATTACTGTAAAAAAACATTGATATTGAAGCTCAATATGGTAATGTTAGCCCATTTTATAACCTACAATAGTCACAGGAATCTTACGTTATGGCAAAAATTCGTAATCTACTGCTTTTAGGAATCGGGCTGCTATTAAGCGGCTGTAAACTCGCCATCCTAGACCCTAAAGGCTTAGTAGCGGCCAGTGAAAAACAACTGCTAATTGATGCTACCCTTCTTATGTTGATCGTTGTTGTTCCTGTCATTATCGTATCTTTCGTGATTGCTTGGAGATATCGAGCTAAAAACACCAAGGCTAAATATACACCAGAGTGGGCTCACAGCAATGTGGTTGAATTTTTTATGTGGGCTATTCCTGCTATTATTATCGGCATCCTAGCAACGATGACCTGGATTAGCTCTCACGAGCTAGATCCCTACAAGCCGCTCGATATGAAAGGCAAGCCCATCACTATTCAAGCAATTGCCCTTAACTGGAAATGGCTATTCATCTACCCAGAGCAACATATTGCATCACTTAATTACATGCAGATTCCTGTCAATACTCAGATTAAATTGCTTGTCACATCAGACGCTCCAATGAACTCATTAGAAATCCCTCAGCTGGCTGGTCAAATTTATGCAATGACAGGTATGCAAACAAAACTACACCTTGTAGCAAACGTTGCTGGCAGCTACCACGGTCTTTCTGCCAATTACAGTGGCGCTGGCTTTTCTAGCATGAACTTTATCGTCAAGGCGACATCAAAGCGCGCCTATAACAAATGGGTCAAGAAAACTCAAACTGCACCGCAGTCACTGACTCTGAAAGAGTACAAAAAACTAGCGCTGCCGAGCGAACATGTGAAGCCTATGTTCTTCTCATCGGTGAAGCCTAAGTTATTTAGTAATGTAATTATGAAATATATGAAACCCGAAATGCATGGTATGAACCCAAACAAACCAGGCTAAACTGATTTAACTGAGCGCAGGAAACTAAGATGATTGAAAAACTATTATTTGGTAACTTAACATTAAACGCGATTCCTTATCACCAGCCTATCATTATGAATGCTGCAGGGTTTATGGGCCTTGTTGCAGCAGTGGTGATCGGCTCTTTATTTTATTTTAAAAAATGGGGTTACCTCTGGAAAGAATGGATAACGACCATCGATCATAAAAAAATCGGTATCATGTATATTATCCTCGCATTTGTTATGCTGCTGCGTGGTTTTTCTGACGCGATCATGATGCGTGCACAACAAGCAATATCTGTTGGTCATAGTGTTGGCTATTTACCGCCGGAACATTACGACCAAATTTTTACAGCGCATGGCGTGATCATGATTTTTTTCATGGCGATGCCCTTTATGTTTGGCCTGCTCAACTTAGCAGTTCCCTTACAAATTGGCGCGCGCGATGTGGCGTTCCCGTATTTAAACTCTTTAAGCTTATGGCTAACCGTCGTTGGTGCAATGTTAGTGAATATTTCATTAGTCATTGGTAAGTTTGCAGCAACGGGTTGGCTTGCTTACCCTCCTCTTTCCGGCATCGTGTACAGCCCGGGGGTCGGTGTTGACTATTATATTTGGGCGCTCCAGATATCGGGGGTAGGAAGTTTACTCTCAGGAATAAATTTCACCGTCACGATATTAAAAATGCGTTGCCCGGGCATGACATTAATGAAAATGCCTGTATTTACGTGGACTTCACTATGCGCGATGGTCTTAGTTATTCTTGCTTTCCCTATCCTTACCGTCACGCTAGGTATGTTATTTTTGGATCGCTTCTTAGGCATGCATTTCTTTACTGCAGGCTTTGGCGGCAACGCGATGCTGTATATCAACTTGATTTGGGCGTGGGGACATCCCGAGGTCTATATTTTGATTCTGCCTGCTTTTGGTGTGTTCTCTGAAGTCGTTGCCACCTTCTGTAAAAAAAGTTTGTTTGGTTACACCAGCATGGTATGGGCTAGCATCGTGATTACCTTCCTAGCATTTGTTGTCTGGTTACATCACTTCTTTACGATGGGTGCAGGCGCTAATGTGAATGCATTTTTTGGTATAGCAACGATGATTATTGCCATTCCAACCGGTGTGAAAATTTTTAACTGGTTACTCACCATGTATCGCGGGCGAATTACTTTTTCTGTCCCGATGTTATGGACAATAGGCTTTATTAGCACCTTTGCCATTGGTGGAATGACCGGCGTACTCATGTCTGTACCCGGCGTAGATTTCCAACTACATAATAGTGTATTTCTTGTGGCTCACTTCCATAACGTAATTATTGGCGGTGTTGTCTTTGGGTATTTTGCGGGTATCACCTACTGGTTCCCTAAAACATTTGGATTTAAACTCAATGAAAAATACGGGCGTCGCTCTTTTTGGTGCTGGCTCATCGGGTTTTATATCGCTTTCACGCCACTCTATATACTAGGCTTGATGGGGATGACTCGCCGAATCAATCATTACAGTGCAGCAACTGGCTGGCATCCTTATCTTGTGATTGCCGCTGTGGGTGCTGTTGTTATTGGTACCGGTGTATTTTTCCAAATTGTTCAGGTGGTCGTAAGCCTTAGAGACCGCAAAAAAACGCGCGAGCTTACAGGTGATGCCTGGGATGGTCGCACACTAGAATGGTCTATTCCATCACCACCACCTTTTTATAACTTTGCTTTCACACCAACCGTGGATTCAATAGATCCATTCTGGAAAACCAAACAGGAATGGGAAAAAAATGGTAAGCCAACAGAAAAACCTGTCTACCAAGACATTCACATGCCTAAGAATACAGCGACGGGCTTTATCGTTGCCGTCTTCAGCGGTATCTTTGGCTTTGGTATGGTATGGCACATCATGTGGATGATCGCTCTTGGCTTGTTGGGCATGGCAGTCACTGTCGCAAAACGCTCCTTTAGCACAGATGTCGACTACTATGTGAAAGCAGAAGAAGTTGAACGTATAGAAAATGCTATTCGTGAAGGCACATACTCACCCTTCAGCGCTGATGTCGATAGCGACAGCGATGCTGGCCCAATCGTAGAACCTACAGCTTAAAGGTAAAATAATTATGTCAAACGCAACTCACATTGAACACCACCACGATGCAGACGCTATTGATGTCTTTGGATTTTGGATCTACATCTTAAGCGACTGTATTTTATTCGCGACCATCTTTGCCGCCTATGCTGTGTTACACAATAACACCTACGGTGGCCCTAGCATGGGAGATCTGGTTAGCCTGCCTTATGTACTTGGCGAAACATTATTTCTGCTTGCCAGTAGTTTTACTTACGGTCTTGCGATGTTAGCAATGTATAAAAATAAAAAAAGCAAAGTGATGTCCTGGCTTGCTATCACCTTTATACTGGGTCTATCATTTATCGTAATGGAAATAAATGAGTTTGTTCACCTGGTCCATGAAGGTCACTCTTGGCAAAACAGTGCGTCACTATCTGCCTTCTTTACTCTAGTAGGCACACATGGTTTACACGTGTCAATGGGGCTCATTTGGATGGCTACCATGATCTACCAACTGTTCAAATTTGGTATTACCCCCGCCACCAGCAAAAGACTAACGTACCTAGGTCTCTTCTGGGCCTTCTTGGATATCGTATGGATCTTTGTATTTACTATCGTTTACTTAATGGGAGCAATCTAGAATGTCTGATCATCAAGATATCGCCACAGGCTATGGAATGGGTGAAAAAACCTTAAGGTCTTATGTGACTGGATTAGGGTTATCATTAGTTTTTACACTCCTTGCATTTACGCTTGTCGGCAAACATTTGCTATCTGATACCTACTTATATATTTCTATAACAGTGCTTGCCATTATGCAATTAATTGCTCAACTCATCTTTTTCTTGCGCATGAATGCCAGTGAAGAAGGCCGATGGAACTTAATGCCCTTTATTTTTGCCATCGTTATTGTAACTGTAGTTGTCGGCGGCTCATTGTGGATCATGTACAATTTGAATTACAATATGATGCACTAGTTGCTTATGCAATTTTAGCTAACAACTGAGATGACACAGAAGCGCCCATTGAGCAAACGCCGCCTAGGTGCAAGACCCAAGCAATGCGCCTGTAATGACACATCAAATACAATATCGATTGTAATGGGCGATTAAGAACCACTATGTCTCTAAGAAAACGTTTTTTACCAAACCCAAAAAAGAATGCCGAATTTTTTGGTAAGTGCGTTTAGTGAAATTGGGTTTTAAGGATTTAATATAGGCACGGTATAATCCTAGAAAACTCAGCACAGGAATAAGCACTATGAGACCCACATTAGATGACGCATCAACAGACTCTAGAACAACGGATAGTGCAGCAACATTAGCTCCTGCAGAAGTCAGAGAAAAACTCTTAGCCTTGGTTAGTGCTGGTGGGAGCAGTGGCTTTGGTGACGCTAATAAACATCAAAAGACGATCATAAGTAAAGCGCGGTTAAGTGGCAGTGCTGTTGGCGCTGCTGCAGGAGCAGCTGATGATGCTAGTGCTGATGCCAAAATAAAACAGATTCACCCTGCAAACATGTACCGCTACGGTATTCCTGCCTATGTTGACCCTCTAATCAAAAGTTACAATACCAATCAAGTGACAACGGGGTCTGCTGGAGATACACCTTCAGGTATTTTTATTGGTGAGGGCCCGATAGAGTATCATGGAACAAAGCTGTACTCAAACACAGAACGTTTTTTTAATCATATCTTATTTGGCACTGCCGGTGGAGTTAACTTTAAAACCATCCTAGCGCTTGGTCCTTTTAAAGAGCATGGCTCAACACCAAAGGCAAACCTATCATAGCCACCGCAGAA